>DATGFK010000801.1:0-2417 GCA_035309185.1 Aggregatilineales bacterium | reverse complement strand
TTCGCGGACATCGAGAGGCCATCCCGGACGGCGCGGCCTTCGTCCAGGGTGATATTCGGGATCGCGGCGCCCTCGATACGTTGTTCCAGATGGGCCACTTCGATGCGGTAGCCCACTTCGCCGCCCTGATCGAGGCAGGCGAAAGCATGGAAAATCCTTCGTTGTACTTCCGCAGCAACGTGGTCTACACGCAGAACCTGCTGGAAGCGATGCTCACTTACGACGTGAAGCGGCTGGTCTTTTCATCCACGGCTGCCGTTTATGCGGGTAAGAATGCGCCACTCGATGAAAACGACCCTTATGGCCCCGCCAACGTCTACGGCGAAACCAAACTCATGATCGAGCAGATGGTTCGCTGGTATCACAAGCAGGCAGGGCTAAAATACGCGATCCTGCGCTATTTCAACGCCTGCGGCGCCATGCTAGACGGGCAGGGCCATGCCATCCGGGGCGAGGCGCACAGCCCGGAGACACACCTGATCCCGCTGACCTTGCAGGTTCCGCTGGGGCAGCGTGAGGCGATCAAAATTTACGGCACAGACTACCCGACCTTCGACGGTACGTGCATTCGCGATTACATCCACATCCTTGACCTGGGATCGGCGCACGTGCTGGCCCTGGCAGCACTGGATGATCGCGGCGCGATGACATACAACCTGGGCAACGGTCAGGGTTATAGCGTGCGCCAGGTCATTGACATCGCCCGCCAGGTGACGGGCCACGAACTGCCCTCCATCGAAACGCCGCGCAGGCCCGGTGACGCGCCGACACTGGTAGCCTCTGCAGAAAAAATCAACGACGAATTGGGTTGGAAGCCTCGCTATCCAGACCTGAAGACTATTGTGAGTAGCGCATGGGAATGGCATAAAAGCCATCCGCACGGGTTTAATACCAACAACGCCTGACCCTGGAATGGCGGATCAACCTTGACACACATTGCATTCAACGCCTGGTTCTGGGATCAGCCCTACACAGGCAGCGGCCAGTATCTGCGGCAGCTTGTCGCGGCGCTGCGTCAGCTTGATAGCAGCCTCCGCCTCACGCTGATCGTTCCTATGCACATCACGCAGCCGGAGAGCGTGCCTGCGGCTGTTGACGTGATCCCCGCCAGCGTGCCGCTGCGCGGACAGATGGGCAAAGTGGTGTTTGAGCAAAACAGCTTTCCGGCAGCGGCTGCCAAAGTGGGCGCGGATATTGCGCACGTACCCTATTGGGCCGCGCCGCTTCGATCCCCCACGCGCCTCATCGTGACCATCCACGATGTGATCCCGCTCAGTATGCCTGTCTACCAGGGCGGACTGGCTGCAAAGTTGTACTTCAGCCTGGTCACGGCGACGGCCAACGGTGCCAATTGGGTGATCACGGATTCGGAATTTTCTCGCCAGGAAATTGCGCAACGAATCGGCATCCCGTTGGAGCGTATCACGGCCATCCCGCTGGCCCACTCGCCGGAATGCCATCCGCGCCTGGGCAGCGAACGAGACGGCGAAATCAGGCAGCGCTACGGTCTACCGGAGGACTATACGCTCTACATGGGCAGCTTCGACGTTCGCAAGAACGTCGAGGAACTCCTGGCCGCCTATACGTATGTCGGGCCATCGGTGGGCGACGATCATTTGCTGGTGCTTGCGGGCAGGCAGCCGTCACAATGGGGCACAGCCCGCTTTCCCGATTTACCTGCCCTGATTCACAACTATGGGATCGATCAGTATGTGCGCTGGATTGGCGCGCCGGAGGAACGCGACAAGCCCGGAATCTATCGCATGGCGCGCACGTTTGTGTATCCCAGCCGCTACGAGGGCTTCGGCCTACAGCCCCTGGAAGCGATGGCGTGCGGCACGCCGGTTGTCGCCGCCGATGCCTCGTCTGTTCCCGAAGTCGTGGGCGACGCTGCCTATCTGGTCAGCCCAGACGACGCGCGCAAACTGGGCGGGGCCATCCTCGCCACGCTGCTGCAAAATGATCTCCATGAAAGCCTTCGCAATCATGGGCTGGCACGGGCCACAAACTTTAGCTGGCAGCGTACCGCCCGCGAAACGCTGGCCGTCTACCAGCGCGTGTTGTCCGCAACCGAATGAATGGGAATCCTGCGCATGGCAACATTGCCAGGAACGATCTCTCAGCGCAGAAACTGTTCCAGGTAACGCTTGCTCTGCCGCAGCGCGCGCTGACAGTCTTCTGGAGAGGATTCATAGGCACGATCTTCGACTTCAATGCAAACGGCGCCAT
Organism: Aggregatilineales bacterium; assembly: GCA_035309185.1. Classification (GTDB taxonomy): domain Bacteria; phylum Chloroflexota; class Anaerolineae; order Aggregatilineales; family UBA2796; genus DATGFK01. Next base: position 188 of record DATGFK010000801.1, on the reverse strand, counting down.
CGTACTGAATGTCATTCAGGGCTGAGAAAAAAGCGCCCCAATCCACCGTGCCGAGACCGGGCAGCTTAGGCACGTGCCATTTAACGCCCAGGATGCCCTTATCGTAGAGGACATCGGTGAGGATCTTTTCGTCTTTCAGGTGGACATGGAAGAACTTATTTCCGAACTCTCGGATGCAGCGTAGAGTG
>DATGFK010000800.1:0-6812 GCA_035309185.1 Aggregatilineales bacterium | reverse complement strand
CCTGATCCGCCAGCTTGCCACCGTCACCGCCAAGCGTAGCGGGTTGAATTTTGCCGTCAAGGTAGAAGCGCAAGAACCTTTGCCGCCGGATGTCCAGTTTATTTTGTATCGCGTCACGCAGGAAGCCCTCAATAATATTGTCCTGCACGCTTCGGCAACCCACGTTGAGATCACATTCAAAAGCCATTCGGGATGTGTTGACTTGACCATTCAGGACAATGGGCGCGGCTATGATCCCATGCGCATTCCCCTGGGGCATCTGGGACTGAGTATTATGAGCGACCGCATCCAGAGCATCGGCGGTGTCATCGAAACGATTAGCCAGAAAGGGAACGGAACGCTCATCAAAATCAGTTGGGATCGTTCGCAGGAATCTGAAGGCGATACGATCATGGTGCGTGAATAGTGCGTGAATTGTGTGAAATGGTTGACCGGACTTTGTGTTAACAGTTTTGTCCAGTTATGGGTAGGGTAGCTTTGATGGGCACTGAAAATCTGATCCAGATTGTAATTGTGGATGACCACGCCATGCTGCGCAAAGGCCTGGCTGTTTTTCTGCTCAGTTATAGCGATCTGAAACTGGTAGGGGAGGCAGCCAACGGCGAAGAAGCCCTGGTCGTAGTCGCCGAGAAACGCCCTGACATTGTTTTGATGGACTTGATGATGCCCATCATGGATGGCGTCACCGCGACACGGCTTATTCGGCGCGACTACCCCGAGACCCAGGTGATTGCGCTGACCAGCTTTGGGGAAGAAGCGCTGATTAAAGGAGTCCTTGAAGCCGGTGCGATCAGTTACTTACTAAAGAAAGTTTCAGCCGACGATCTAGCCACGACGATCCGCGCTGCCAAATCCGGCTTCTCGACGTTGGCCCCCGAAGTAACCGAAATACTTGCCCGATCTGGTCAGCAGCCAGATGATGGGTTTCAGAGCCTGACAACGCGCGAACGAGAAGTGCTGGCTTTCATGGTTAAAGGAATGGGCAACAATGAGATTGCCGCCCAATTGATGGTCAGCCTGTCCACGACAAAGTCTCACGTCAGCAGCATTCTCGGCAAGCTCGGCCTGACCAGCCGCGCCGAAGCGATAGCGAAAGTATTGGAACACAACCTTGACCCAGGGGCTTTCTATATCAAATAGGCCCTCGATAGATTCGCAGTTTCATAAGCACCCATCTATCTACTTCTCTGACTCTCCGCGTCAGCACAAAGATCATTCTAAGGGATGACAGACAAATCCATCCAAAGCGGGATGTCTCGTTAGGCCCCTGGTCTTATACTGTCTGCTGACCTAACTATGGCTAGTTGCGGACATGACACAGTTCCAAAACGCGACAACCGTAGCGGGAGCGATTCCTGCATAATCAAGAAAGCGTGATACCTATGTGGTGGCTTGCTCAAGTACAGACACCTTCCGTAAATATTCCGTCATTTACGCTCCCAACCATAATCGTAGCGCTACTCATTGCTGTTCTCATCGGAGGCGTGGCGCAGCTTCTGGTTGGCTATACACACATTGGCTGCGTGGGCCACATTCTTGTGGGAATTGTCGGGGCTTTCCTGGGTAGTTTGATAGCCAGTTGGTTGAGGCTACCGACGATTCTGGTCATCGCAGGGATTGATGTCGTTTGGACGTTTTTGGGGTCAGCAATTCTCGTGGCAATACTCGCCATTATTTTCGGCGGCTCACGTTTTGGTGGGTTCTACCGAAATCGTGGCGGCTACGGTAGAGGATCGTACTAACTGCATCATCGCAGCTCGACACACAAGGAGAAAGTCGTGATGAGAATCTCTGACATCGATCGGTTAGACACGCTCAGCGACGCTCAATTGTGGGAAGTTGCTGCCGTTACACACAACGCAGCCGAAATTCGCCAGGAAGCGATACAACGCTAGTTATTCCCTGACACAACGAATCCCGACATTGGCCCCGATGACTTAAGTGGCGGACGCTTCCATGATCTTCGGGCGCGTGCAACTGTGCTGGATAGCGACGAGATGGACGAAGATGACATCGAGGATGTGGAAGGAATGGCGCCGTATTTCGATACGCAGGGGCGCTTGATTTTGCAACACGATGGCCGCTCCTACCTGATCGAAAGCCTGAATGATGCAGGCGCATACGATGGAATCAGCCGCAAAAACGATCGATTTACGACGGACGATAAAACGAACACGGCCAGAGACCTGTAACCGAGCGACACGTAGTGCACCGATGATCTTGTTAACCGCACTAGCCGTGTCCGATGTCGAGTAAAGAGCAATAACGCACCTGTCCGACGGCGAACTACTCGCGTGGTTTAGATCAGGTTGCATGATGTTCAGAATGAATAAGAAGCAAGTTTGTGTAAAGGAGCGCGGTGATCAGTAAGCCTGATGCCGCAACAACCATGACCCGAATATTGGTCGTTGACGATGAGATTGATACCCTCGACTTACTCCGTACATTCCTGGAGTTAAGCGGTTACGAGGTTTTCACTTCCCTAAACTCTGAAGACGCCGTGACCCTGGCCGACGTTGAGCATCCCGATTGTGCGCTGCTGGACATCATGATGCCGAGGCTTGATGGGTTCCGTCTTTGCAGCATGATACGCGCCAATCCCAGGACTGCGAAGCTGCCAATCATGTTCGTAACAGCCTATTCGGCTATGGACCTGGAGGAGCACCGAGTAGAAGCGGGGGCCGACATGATTATGATGAAACCCTTTGGGATGGACGACCTGGTACGCTCCATTGATGCCCTGCTGGCTATTCGAATCGGCCAGATTGTGGAGGCTCAAGCTCCCGCGATGCCGCTCCGCACTGAAACTACGGCAAGTCGGGCTTCAAACGAATATCCGCTACAAAACCGCACTCGCGAATTGTTGGAGGATATTACAACCGCACATCCAGCGCCGGTTGCCGCACCGTTCCCGTATCCCAAACAAACTAAAGCGCTTCCCAGCGAAGGTAGTCCTTTCTAGAGGCTGGCAATACAGGGCAGAGCGGGGCGCGACGATGAGCCGACGATCCTGGAACTCAAATCGAAAGGGCTTGTTCGAGACCTTCGCAGTCATGGCAGCGTGGGTCCGCGCCGCCCAATCTTTCGTAAATTCACCAGAAAAATCGAGAACTGAGCGCAAACTATGGAGTCCAAATAATATGTCTAACCCATCGAACGTTGCCCTTCGTCTGCTGCCCTTAGGTGCTCTGCTATTCGTCGCTGCCTGCAATGGCAATCCGATAGGGGGTACAGCTACCAGCGCTCCTGGCGCAACAAGTACCATTGCTTCTGGTTCAACAGCTATCAGCGCTCCCGATTCAACAAGTACCAGTGTTGCTGGTTTGATCAACAGCGAAACGCGCACCTTCAGCGATGTTTCGGCAGTATCGCTCGAAACCAGTGGCGACCTGAGCATATCAGTTACGGGTGTCGAGTCGCTGACGATTGAAGCCGAGGCGAATATCCTGCCATTGCTGACCAGTGATGTGTCCAGCAATCGCCTGACACTCAGCACCAAAAGCAATTCCAACGTCCAGACTTCGCAACCCATTCGCTATACGCTGACGGTCAAAGACCTGAAGGAGGTCGTAACTGACGGTTCTGGCAAGATCACGATCAATGCCCTGGCTGCTAACAATCTTGGTGTGGCGATTAATGGATCGGGCAGCGTGACCCTCAACGGTAAAGCTGATGCATTAGCGATCACGGTAAGCGGGTCTGGTGACTTTGACGGTGGAAAGCTGGCCTCGAAGACAGCGATGGTGAATGATTCGGGCAGTGGCAACGTGCAGATCCAGGTCAGCGATATGCTGAACGCGACTCTATCTGGCAGTGGATCGGTGCGCTACATTGGTAATCCTACCGTGAACTCAACCCTCAATGGTTCCGGGAGCGTTGGAAAACAACAATGATGAACAGTAATCGGCCCACAAACTTTGTTGCGATTCTGTTCTTGGCACTGATGTCTGCCTGTTCTACGATAGCTAATGGCTCCGATGCAGGGTCGCCCAACAATAGCGTCACCACCGCGCCGGGATTGCTGTCGGGGTCGAACAAGCAGAATCTGGGTGAAATCACGTTCAACGGCTGTCCACCGCAGGGGGATGGCGGTGACGCTATTCTAAACGAAAACAAGAACCGTGTAGACAACGGGAATTATCAACCCACCGACTTTAACACAATCCTCAATTTGCAGTGGCCCCAGGAAACTGAGCGTCGCGCTCACGATACCTGGTCAACTGGTGCGCAGGCTCAGGTCGCGCAGACTGAAGGATTGCCCGTTGCTGTGGTAGGCTATTTGGCGCTGGCGCGTCAGGAAGGCCCAGAAACGCCGAACTGCCATTCCACTACCGATGCCGATTACCATGTCTGGTTTATCGATCATCCCGGTAGCGCAATGGACCGTGTTAATTCAATTATTGCAGAGACCACACCCCGTGTGCGGGTTAACCATACCCAGTGGACCGTGAACAACCTCCTCGCAATTGCCCAGGCCGGAACCCAGGTCCGTATCAGCGGCTGGTTGATGCTTGATCCTGAACACCCGGAGCAGCTCGGCAAAACTCGTGGCACACTCTGGGAAATTCACCCTATAATGCAAATTGAATTGTCACAAAATGGTCAATGGGTGCCTCTGGACAGTGGGTCAGTACCGCAGGGCGGAAGCACCTCGTTAAACGGCGACAATCCACCCTCGACGACGAGCACTAGTACCACCAGTTCTGGGCAAACCTCCTGCCCCGGCCTAAGCTATACCTGTTCCCAACTGACCTGCGAACAAGCAAAGGCTTGTCTGGCTGCGGGCAACAAAAGCCTGGACGGTAACGGGGACGGTATACCTTGTAACAGCAAATGTAGTCAGTGACCGCACCGATGCTAACCCGAATTTTTCCGAAACAGCGAGTTCAACCGTACCGTACCGCCGGACTAACGATCCGATAAGTTTTGACAGCCAGTGCGAAAAACCGGTTGTGCTTAAGGAGAATTTCGATGGGGCAAGGTAACTTAGGGGGAAAGGTCATAATCGTCACAGGCGCATCGGATGGTATTGGACGAGAGCTGGCTCTGCAGTTGGGCGCTCAGGGTGCGCTCGTCGTTCTCACTGCGCGTCGCGAGCAAGTTCTAGAAGAGGTCGCTGCGAATATTCGGTCAACAGGCGGTCATGCGCTGGTCGTGCCTGCTGATCTGTGCCAAGCGACCCAGATCGCGCATCTCGTCGAGCGTACTGTCCAGGAATTCGGACACATCGACGTCCTGATTAACGTTGCGGGAATGGGATGGTATGATTGGATGGAGGAAGTCACCTCGGAGGAACTCCAGCAGCAGTATCAGACGAACGTTATCGGAATGGCTGACCTGATCCGCCAGGTTGTCCCGATGATGAAGCAGCAAAGAAGCGGACAAATTGTGAATTTCAGTTCCTATGCCAGCCGGATCGCCGTGCCACCTCAGACGATCTATGCCAGTACCAAGTACGCCATCGAAGGGCTAAGCGAGGGGCTTCGACGTGAGTTGGGTCCCTGGGGCATTCGTGTCATGCGGGTTCATCCCTGGGCTGTAGACACGCAATTCAATGCGAAGGCGGCACAGCACGGCGGGATAGTGTTTCCTGACGCGGCTTTCAGTCCGATATTGACGCTCACTGGAGTCACCAGGGCGACGGTCGCGAAAAGAGTCATCGCGGCATTGGAACATCCACGCCGGGCCATTTACATAACCCGATGGCGGATCGTGATCGAGTTGATCATGCTGGTCAATCACTTCCTGCCGGGTGTGGTTGATCGCGTTATACGTCCTGCGGTAGTGAAGATGTGGCGTGTAGACGACCAGCATGACCTTCAGGCTCATGCCGCCGGGGTATCGCGGGTGGAAGGGCCACCACAAAAGCATCCTTCTAATTCTATCTGACGCCGATCATCTCGCGTCGGATTTCCCATCACACGGCAGGCAAGGTAAACCAGAAGCGGCTGCCCTGACCGGGTATGCTGTCTGCGCCAATCTTGCCGCCCATACTTTCAATCCACGCCTTTGCGATTGCCAGCCCAAGCCCTGAACTGCCACTGGAACGGGTGCGTGATTTATCAACACGGTAAAAGCGTTCAAAGATATGCGATAGGTCTTCGGGCGGAATCCCTTCGCCTGTGTCGGTAATTTCTACCTGCACCATGTCCGGCTGCCCTTTCGAGGTGGATAGTGGTTGCGCCGAGAGCGTCACTGCGCCGCCAGCCGTATGCCTGAGCGCATTGGCGACCAGGTTACCCATGACTTGCGCCAGGCGATGACTATCGGCGCGCACGCGCAGCCCGTGAGGGTCACCCTCCACGCTCAGTCGCGTATCGTCGCACTCGGCGGCAATGGTGAACTTGGCTGCTGTCGCGTCGAGCGCAGCATCGAGCGGCACTTCTTCGATTTTCAAGGCAAGCTGGCCTGCATCGGCCTGGGCCAGTTCATGTAGATCGTCTACCAATCGTCCGAGTGTGTGGGTTTCCTCGTAGAGCGTGGCGATCTCGCGCTTATCCAGGGGATAAATGCCATCCAGCAACGCGCCCAGGTTGGCCCGCATGACCGATAAGGGCGTGCGCAGTTCGTGGGCGATGTCCGCCATCAAATTGCGCCGTTGTGTCTCGGCGCGTTCCAGGGCATCGGCCATTTCGTTGAAAGCTGTCGCCAGGCCAACGACCTCGCGTGTTCCCCTGGCCTGCACCCTGAGCCGCCAGTCGTGTTCGGCAAAGGCGCGGGCGGCGCGAGTTAACTTATTGAGGGGCGAAACCAGCGTCCGACTGATGATAAGGCCCGTCAGGACGCCAATTGCGCCGATGATCAGCGCGGCC
>DATGFK010000799.1:0-5825 GCA_035309185.1 Aggregatilineales bacterium | reverse complement strand
CTCCTGCGCCTGCGTTACCTGGATGGGCGCATCATCACGCCGGAAGGCAACGAGCCGATCCTGCTGACCGATCCGGAAGAGATCTGGCTGGTTTACAACGGCCAGGTAGACGTGTTTGCAGCGACCTTTCGTGAAGGCCAGCCTTACGGCGCCCGCCATCACCTGTTCCGTGCTTACTATGGACAGGCACTGTTTGGCATGTCCTTGAGCAAGAAACCTGTCGGCTTGCTGGTCAACGCCGCGCCCGACAGCCAGCTCCTACGGGTCAGTCGCACCACCATCGAAGAACTGGCAGCCGACGCCGAATTCGCCGATCTGGTGGTCACGCTCGTCGAGCGCTGGGTGGACGATCTTTTCTCTGCCATCGGGCAGCCGCTGCGCCCCCGCGAATACCTGGAACTCGAAGCGGGCCGCGAACTGCAACTGCCCAAAGATTCCATCGCGCGTGTAAGGAAAGGCGTCGTCTGGATCAGCCACGTAGAAGGCCGTTCGCTGATCAACAGCCGCACGGACATCCCGCCCGTCACCATCGCGGAAGTCGTGCCCGTTTCCGCCTACAACTGGCTGCAAGCGCTCGTGCCGAGCCGCCTGTACGTCCGTGATACGAAACGCATCCTCGAACAGAAGTCGCTGCGCGTTGACCTGGGCCACTTCCACAACCTGATCCAGGAAGTTGTCGCCCGCAATATCTCACGCCAGGAAACGGCGGAAGGCGATCAGTTGCAGGCGCGGATCAATACGGATCTCTCGCAGATGCAAAGCGCCTTCGCGCGCATGGCTTCGATTTTGAATCCGAAGCACGCCGCTGTCGCCACGGATGGCGATGACTCGTTGCTGGCAGCCTGCCGTAAGGTGGGCGACGCGGCGGGAATCGACATTCAGAGTCCGCCGCCCGGCACGGAAGCCGACAAACTTCGGCGCATTGCGCAGGCTTCGCGGATGCGCGTCCGGCAGGTGGCGCTGCGAGGCGAGTGGTGGAAAACCGACGCGGGGCCTATGCTGGCTACGCTGGACGAAACCAAAAAGCCTGTAGCACTGATCCCAACCTCGTCGCGAAGCTACACGCTTTACGATCCTGCCGACGGAACAAACGTCGTTGTCACTGCGGCAGTGGCGGGGCGTATCAGTCCCTTCGGCTATACTTTCTATCGCCCGCTGCCTGCGGGCAAGCTCAATGGGCTAGACCTGGTGCGCTTCGGGCTGTTCCAATCCGGCAAAGATTTGCTGATGATCCTGGGTATGAGCGCGGCGGCAGGGCTGCTTGGCCTGGTTGTGCCGATCCTGACCGGCATCCTGTTCGACTCGGTGATCCCTGGCGGGCAGCAGCCGCAGCTTGTGCAGATCGGCGTGATCCTGATCGCCGCCGCCTTCGCAGGGATCACCTTCCAGGTCACGCGAGGGATCGCGACGGTGCGCCTGGAAGGCCGCGCCGATGGCTTGATCCAGGCTGCGCTGCTGGATCGCTTGTTGAACCTGCCTGCCACATTCTTCCGCGATTTCTCGGCGGGCGACCTGGGTATGCGCGTCATGGCGATCAGCGGTATCCGCCAGATCCTATCCCGCGTGGCAATCGCTGCTATTCTTTCGGCCATCATTTCCGCATTCAATTTGATCCTGCTGTTCTTCTATAATGCGCAGTTGGCGCTGCTGGCACTGGTGCTGGTGATCATCTTTGTGGCTGTGGTACTGGTTTTCGCCCTGATGCAGGTGCGCTACGAGCGCAGCCTGGCCGACCTGCGCGGCAAGATTTCGGGGACAGTTCTGCAATTTATCAATGGAATCTCAAAGTTCCGCGTCGCCGGGGCCGAACGGCGCGCCTTTGCCTACTGGGCAGGGCAGTTCACGCAACAGCGGCAGATTGCCTTCCAGGCGCGCAGCGTCGGCCAATCGCTGATGGTCTTCAACGCGGCCTTTGCGCTGATTACTTCGGCCATTATTTTCGGAGCCGTGGCGCCGTCAGGCGGCGTGGCACACATGAGTACGGGCGCCTTCCTGGCCTTTAACGCCGCGTTTGGGCAATTTCTCGTCTCAGCTCTAACTCTTAGTGCCGCTTTTGCCTCGACGCTGAGCGTCGTGCCGATGTACGAACGCGCCTTACCAATCCTGACGACCCTGCCGGAAGTGGACGAGGCCAGGGCCGATCCCGGCGAACTGACCGGCGAGATCGAGGTCAGCAGCGCCGTGTTTCGCTACCGCCCCGATGGGCCGCTGGTGCTCAACAACGTCTCGCTGCACGTCGATCCGGGCGAATTCGTGGCCCTGGTCGGGCCGTCTGGCAGCGGAAAATCGAGCCTGCTGCGGCTGATGCTGGGCTTCGAGCAGCCGGAATCGGGCGCGGTGTTCTATGACCGCCAGGAGTTGGAAAGCCTGGATTTACGTTCGGTGCGCCGCCAGATCGGGGTCGTGCTGCAAAATGGCAAGCTGCTGACCGGCGACATCTTCAGCAACATCGTTGGCTCGGCTCCCTTGACCGTCGAAGACGCCTGGGAAGCCGCGCGCATGGCCGGGCTGGAAGAGGACATCAAGGCGATGCCGATGGGGATGCAAACCCTGGTCAGCGAGGGCGGAAGCACGCTTTCGGGCGGGCAGCGCCAGCGCTTGCTCATCGCGCGGGCGATTGTGACGCGGCCCCGCATCATCTTTTTTGACGAGGCCACCAGCGCGCTTGACAACCGCACGCAGGAGATTGTCAGCCAGAGCCTGGACAGCCTGGAAGCGACTCGTGTCGTGATCGCGCATCGCCTCAGCACAATCATCCACGCGCACAACATTTTCGTGGTCGAGGCGGGGCGAATTGTGCAGAGCGGGAACTACGATCAACTGATGAGTATGCAGGGGACGTTTGCCGAGTTGGCGAGAAGGCAGTTGGCGTAGGCTTTGAAAACAAGCACAAGCCTGCCAATGGCATTCTTTGAATTAGCTGCCAATCTGGCCGCCGACCAGCAAACCTATCAGAAGACCCGCCGCGCCGGCTGCCGCCCCAATTGCCAGAGTCTGAATGGCAGTCATGACCAGGTTCTTGTGACCGATAATGCCCCGGCCAACGCCAAGCAGCACCAGCAGCAGTGTCGTCATGAAAAGTGAAACAGTTCGGGCCGATCCAAGCGGAAGAAACGCGAACGGCAGCACAGGCACAAACGCTGCAAAGAGATCGGCGAGGAACATCCAGAACGCCTGCACAATCGGATTCTGATCCCCAGTTTTGCCTATTTCTAGCTCGAAAGCCGACTCGAACTTGAGCATCGCAACCGGTGTACGTTGGATAATCGTCACGACCGCCTCGGCATCATTTGAGTTAAAACCGGCTTGCATTAGTCGAGCACGAACTTCCTCCGCCTCTTCGGCTGGCTTTTCCGCTATCTCGCGCTGCTCCATGGCGATTGCAGCTCGTGTCCGATCCCGTTCGGTGGAGACATCGAGATAAGTGCCCGCCATCATCGAGACAGCCGCCGAAATAGCGCCCGTCGCACCGGCCAGCAACACGATTCGACTATCTGTAGCGCTGGCGGCCACGCCGAAGACCAATCCGAAAATTGATACGGTGCCATCTTCCATACCAAAAATGATAGCGCCGAGCGCTGACAGGAACGACTGCCTCACTGCTTGAAGGAAGGGTTTCGTCTGGCTACTGTTTTTCATGGACGCCACCTCGGAACGACTAAAGCTTGTCTGCTACACATGGATATGGCGTCAGGACTGTCCCCTTCGCCCGCCGACTTCAATCCAAATTATACGGTTGACAGTTAAAACAGCGGCCCCTGCTTCGGGTCATCATTGTCATCGTCGGGCCGATAGTAGCCGAGATTCAAATGCTCGTAGGCGCGGCGAGTCGCCATGCGGCCTCGCGGCGTGCGCGTGATAAAGCCAAGTTGGAGCAGATACGGCTCGACTACATCCATGATCGTGTCCGATTCTTCGTTGATCGAAGCAGCCAGCGTTTCGAGGCCTACCGGCCCGCCATCAAATTTCTCGATGATGGCATACAGCACGCGGCGATCCAGGTCGTCCAGGCCGAGAATGTCAATGCCCATCTGATCCAGGGCGTTGGTGGCAACTTCGGCGTCAATTGCGCCCTGAGCGCGCACCTGGGCGTAGTCGCGCACCCGCCGCAGCAGCCGTAGGGCGATACGGGGCGTCCCCCGCCCACGGGCGGCGATGGTCTGCGCGCCAGCGTCGTCAATGGGCACCTTGAACAGCCTGGCCGCGCGGGTGATGATCAGGATCATCGCCTCCTGCGAATACAGGTCAAGCCGATACTGCGCATCAAACCGCGTGCGAAGCGCCTGGGTCAGCAGCGCCAGCCGCGTCGTCGCCCCGACCAGCGTGAACTTGGGGAGGTTCAGGCGGACGTTCTTGGCGGCTGGCCCTTTACCAACCACGATGTCCAGGGCGAAATCTTCCATCGCCGGGTACAGGATTTCCTCGACGGCCTTGCCCAGCCGGTGAATCTCGTCAATGAACAACACGTCGCCCGCCCGCAGATGGGTCAGGATGGCAGCCAGGTCGCCCGCCCGTTCGATGGCCGGGCCAGCCGTGATGCGGATGCTGACGCCCATCTCCTGGGCCATGACGTGCGAGAGCGTCGTCTTGCCGAGTCCAGGCGGGCCGTAAAATAGGATATGGCCGAGCGGCTCTTTGCGCTGTTTGGCCGCTTCGACCAGGATTTGCAGTTGTTCGACCACGCGCTCCTGGCCGACAATATCTTTCAAATGCTGCGGACGCAGGTTATGGTCATCATCTTCCGGGCGGTGTTTGCCACTAATAGGGCGATCCGGCGGCTCGTCGGCCATAAGAGGAAATTCCATCGCTCATGTGTGCTATTACAACGCCATGAGTATATCCGGGCGCGGGATAAGGGTCAATTGCGGCGGAGTCCCTCATCCCTACGCCTCTCCTGCACGCACGATTGCTGCATTAAAATGGCAAAGCGCAGCAGGGGTGACACTGACGGACACTGACACCCAACACACCACCGGGAGGGCACATAGGCCCTCCCCTACAAAAATGCGTCCGGGTAGGGTCGCCCGCGTCTGCCAATCAATTGTGATCAGTCTGCCCCTACTCCCTCCTTCGTCAGTCGCCGGGATTTCATCGCTGATCCTCCCCTATTGGCCCCTAATTAAACGATTGAAGTGGCCGTCTGTACAGGTGGCGCTGGCCCAGTGATTCCGTGACGCGGGCGAAGAGCTTAAGGGACTCTGCTGCGTTGACAGGCACGACAGCGCCACGTACAATGTTGCCCCAACGGCTCAGGAGAGAATCGCATGACTTCGACTTCCGGCGCATCCAACAACGTCTATATTTCGACCCATCCCCTTATCCGGCATAAACTGACAATCCTCCGCGACAAGCGAACCGATCACGTCAAGTTCCGGCAGGTGGTGCGAGAAATCACCACGTTGCTGTGTTACGAGGCGACTCAAGACCTTGCGCTGGAGGACATCAGCGTCACGACCCCGATGGGAACGGCGCAAGGCGCGCGGCTCACCCATGAAATTGGCCTCGTGCCGATTCTGCGGGCGGGGCTGGGCATGGTGGATGGCGTGCTGGAACTCATGCCCTCCTCGGAAGTGTGGCATATCGGCCTGTATCGGGACGAAAAGACCCTGAACCCGGTCATCTATTACAACAAACTGCCGCGCGAACCCCGCGTGGACATCTGTTTTATCCTCGATCCTATGCTGGCGACGGGCGGCTCGGCGGTGGCTGCCGTGAACCTGCTCAAAAACTGGGGTGCCAAACGAATCAAGTTCCTGGGCCTGATCGGCGCGCCGGAGGGCCTCAAGGCTCTAACCAGTGCGCATCCCGACGTAGATGTCCACCTG
>DATGFK010000798.1:0-4111 GCA_035309185.1 Aggregatilineales bacterium | reverse complement strand
TGAGCGGATCGAGAGCACAGGCGCTCGTGCCACACGCGCAAAGATCGGCGTATACACCACGGCGATGGCGGGGATGACGTTATAGGGGCCAGGCCCAACGGCTGAAATCACAGCCAGGGCCAGCAGAATCGCCGGGAAGGCAAAGAAAATGTCCAGTATCCTCATCAGGAGCGTGTCAACGAGGCCGCCGACGAATCCCGAAACAATGCCGAGCAGTGTCCCCAGCACGGCGGCTATCGCCACCGAAATAAACACTACGCGCAAAGAATAAACGGTTCCACGGATGACGCGGCTCAGGACATCGCGGCCAAACTGATCAGTGCCCATCACATAAGTCATGCCGGGCGGCTGCAATCGGTCTGCGGCTTTGGGGTGCTGCTCGTTGGGTGGGAAGGGGGTGATCGAGAATGCTCCCATGACGAATAAGACCAGGTACACGACAATGATCACCAGCCCAATGGTTGCGCTACGGTTTCGCAGCACCTTTTTAATCACCGGCATGGGCGATTCTCGGATCTGCCAGGGAATACAGGAAGTCAACAAGAAGGTTGATCAGGACGAAATTGAAAGCGATGAACAACACTGCGCCCTGCACCAGCGCGTAATCTCGCTGCAAGATCGCAGTGTAAGTCAAACGCCCGATGCCCGGAAGCGCAAAGACTTGTTCGACCAGCACCGTACCGCCCAGCAAGTAGCCCATCTCGATCCCGGCCAGTGTAATGATCGGCAACAGGCCATTGCGCAGCGCGTGCCCAATGAAGACTGCCCTGTCGCGCAGTCCTTTTGAGCGCGCTGTGCGAATGTAGTCCTGGTTGAGTGTTTCGAGCATCACGGCCCGCGTTGTGCGCATCAGTGAACCAGAAAACGCGAAGCCTAAGGTGAATGCCGGGAATAAAAGCTGGCCCAGGTTGCGCAGCGGGTCTTCAAAGAAGGGGATATACAGACCTTGATCGGGCAGCACGTGAAAGACGCTCGACAGCAGGAGAATAATCAGCGTTCCCATCCAGAAGTTCGGCAGTGAGAGGGCAAGCAAGCTAACCGCCCTGCCTACAAAGTCAATGGCCGAACCGGGGCGGGTTGCCGAGAGTACGCCGATGGGAATCCCGATGACGAGCGCCATAAACAGGGCCAGGATCGCCAGTTCAAGAGTGAGCGGAAACGTCTTGAAGATCGCCACCAGTACAGGTTCGCGGCGGACTTCTGAAATACCGAAGTCGCCGTGAAAGACGCCGCCAATCCAGTCGAGGTACTGCTGCGTAAGGGGTTTATCCAGTCCGAAATAGGCCCGGTACTGAGCCTCCTGTTCAGGCGTTAACGATCCCGATCCTTCAGCGCCCAGTTTTGCGGTAATGGCATCGCCGGGAATCTGCCGGATAACGAAAAAAACCAATATCGAAATACCGATCAGGGTGGGAATAAAAGTGAGGATACGCCTGAAGATGAAGCTCGTCATTGCGAATAATGCTCAATGGCTCGTTGTCCCTCATTCCCCTCTATGCCCAGCCCTTTCCCCCGTTGACTGGGGGAAAGGGGACGGAATCGAGTTTTTGGCCCCTCTCCCAGAAAATCGGGAGAGGGGTTGGGGTGAGGGCAATCCGGCTCCGTTAGATCTCTTGCTTCATGAGTCGAGCGAGAGAACGTGACCCTGTCAGGAATTGATCCAGGTCTGCCGCAGGTAATAGATGGAAACCAGTGGCGTCCCGATATAGCCCTGCACCTTATCCTGCATTGCCGCGTAATTATAGCCGTTGTACAGCCATATCCAGGGCGATTCATCTACCAGGTGTTTGGCAAAATCCTGGTAGACGCCGATGCGTTTGGTCGCATCGGTCTCTTTTTGTCCTTGAGCCAGGAGACCGTCGAGGGTCGAGTCCGTGTAGGCAGCTACTTTGTTGAGGTTGCCTTTGCTGCTCCAGTAGCGGATAAACATCAGGTGTGGGTCGGCACGACCACCATTCAGGGCGATTGCCGCGTCAAAATCGGCAGCCAGCCAGGCCTTGACGTAGGCGTCCGTATCCATTGTCTTGATGTTCATCGTCACGCCGATTTGTGCCAATTGCGCGGCGATATTCTGGGCCTCGTTTACTGCGTTGGCAGGTTCCTGAGTTGCGGCGATCACGTCGAAGGAGAAACCTTTGTCCATGCCCGCTGCCGTCAAAAGCTGCTTTGCTTTGGCTAGATCGGGCTTGTAGCATGAGAGATCGCTGACCTGCCCGGCGTAAAGAGGAACGGTGTTGGGACCAGTCACCTGGCCTTCGCCCAGTGCTGCGGTGTCAATCACTTGCTGCCGATCAATCGCGCAGGACAGCGCCTGTCGTACCTGCTGATTGTCGAATGGCTTGTGTGTGCTGTTCAATTGCAGCACGTTATAGGCAAGCGAGGGAACGCGCTGTATCGTGATGCCAGAACCGGACTTGATCTGTGTGGCAATGGTCGGATCGCTTAACACGGCAAAGTTGACCTGCCCGGCGCGTAGCGCCGCCAGGATAGAAGATTCATCCGGGATGACGCGGATGTCAATCTCGTCCAGGTAGGGCAAACCCTTGTCCCAGTAATTCTTGTTGGCGGTCAGTACCAACTGCTGGTTGGGTTCCCAGCTCTTGAGCATGAACGGGCCAGTCCCGTTCGCGTTTTTCTGATCGGTCAGGTCTTTCCCGGCGGAGGTTGCACTGACAATGGCCGCGTTCGGATCGCTGAGCGCCGTCAAGATCGAGACGTTCGGCTCCGATAAGGTCAGCACGGCGGTGTTGGCATCAGGCGTATCTACGCTGGAAATATCAACCAGATTAGAGCGCACCAGCGCCTTCGTCTTTTCATCAAGAATGCGTTGGAGCGTATATTTGACGTCAGCAGAGGTAAAGACGTCGCCGCTGTGGAACTTGACGCCCTGGCGCAGATTCAGCGTCAGCTTCAAACCGTCTGGGGAGAACTGCCAGGTTTGTGCCAGCGCTGGCACAACTTTCAAATTTGCATCCGTGGCGACCAGCGTCTCATAAATGAGGCCCAGCGCACGAACAGTCTGAAAGTCAGGCAGCGTGTGTGGGTCGAACCCTTTGATGTCGGCAGCCTGTGCGACGACCAGCGTGCCACCTGACTTGGGTGACGGTGTGGCCTGCGCCAGCGTTTGGGTTACACCTGGGGCCACCAGCGCCACCATTGCAGCAAACATCACCAAAAAACGTCCGTATTTCATGATCATGCTCCTATTTATCATCGCGAATATTAGGCATATGGCTTGTGGAGAGAGCACCTGATCTGTGTGGAATTCTTTACCCAAAATTGAGAAGCGCTTGGGTGAAGAGACAATAATTTATAATCTCAACAACTATAGTTCCTCGCCTTGGCCCTGTCAAGAATTCTAAACAGCGACCACTAGGCGAAAAAGTGTAAAAATGCCGGTTCGTTTTCGCGCTCTACGGAGGAGATAGGCGTTTGCGATAGATGTATTCCGCGACACCCGTAATAACATAATCCGGAATGGTACCCATTTGCCGATAGCCTTCGCGCTCATAGAAGCGCTGCGCGTCGCCATTGAAGTCCGCACATAGCAGGAAGACATCGCGAACGGGCGGTTGAACCTGGGCTTCGGCGGCGGCCAGCAGTTTTTGGCCCACGCCCTTACTCCGCTGTGTGGAGGCTACCACCAGCCAGCGGATATAAGCGCTCAGATCGAAGGCCCCGCGCCGAAGCATCCACACAAAACCCACTGGCTTTCCGCTACCGTCGTCTGCCACCAGGAGCAGTCCATCGTTCGCGAGGGCATCTTGAAGGCGCTTTGCGGCGATTTCTGGCGTTAAGCCGTAACTCTGCCAGAGCGGGGCCGATGCGACCATCTCAGCGCACACCGGAATATCGTCCGAAGTGAGTACGCGAATCAACATGGGGTTTTTAGCCATTGAGTGAAGTCCTTCTTGCGGCCCGGAGGCATTGAACCAGGTTGCCATTGTACGCCTTTAAGCGGGTGCGGGCCTCAACGGGCGACAACTGTAGCAGATAGGAGGCGATCGCCGTTTTCATCTCGCCGTCGCAGCGTTCCAGCACATCAGCCGCCTCGCTACGCGGCAAGCCGGTCGCCTCGGCAACGATAACTGCCGCACGCCCTCGCAGCTTC
>DATGFK010000797.1:0-6547 GCA_035309185.1 Aggregatilineales bacterium | reverse complement strand
CCAGGCAGAGCAGACGTCACTGCTGGCGAGAAATTTTCGCCCATCTCCAGGGACTCGACGCCAACGGAGAAGAGGGCGCCTTCCGCGCTCTTACCGTACAAGGACTGCGCCCCAGCAAGGAGCGTCTCTGGGTTTAACGTGTGAGTGAAGCTGTCGGATGACGCAGAGGGCGTTAAGTTATGATGGGTAACGACACCCGGCGCGACATTGACCGAGGCGTCAATGAAAATGACCAGGTCGGCTTGCGAGATTGGCTCCATTAGCTCTGGAGTCAATTGTTCACGGGCCAGCACGGTGACATCTTGCTGCCAACATTGTTCCTGCAAAATGGAGGCCGCACGCTGGCCGATACCATCGTCGCCTCGCAGCAGGTTCCCATAACCAATCACTAGAATCATCGCTCAGGCCTCCACGGTGCCCAAGATTCCCCTGTTCCCGGCTTATTTCCTGCATGAGTGAAATGAACCGGGCTGGGAGTTCTCCTAACGATAAATGTCTTCCACGACGCTGCCCTCGGCGGACAACAACTGGACATGCATTGGCATTTGCCCGACGGCGTGCGTCGAGCAGCTCAGGCAGGGATCGAACGTCCGGATCACGGCCTCAACGCGATTGAGCATCCCTTCCGCAAGGTGTTTGCCGTCCACGAAGCGCTGCGCGACTTGCAAAATCCCCTTATTCATTGCCAGGTTGTTGTGGCCTGTCGCGATGATCAGGTTGGCGTGCGTGATGAGGCCATCCTCGTCAATCTGGTAGTGGTGCATGAGCGTGCCGCGCGGCGCCTCGCTGCACCCGATCCCTTCGGAGCGATTAGGCGCTGCCTGGGCACGGACGTTCTTGTCCAGGATGTCGGGACGTTCTAACAATTGTTGAATCATCTCGACCCCGTAGAGGATTTCGATCAGCCGTGCATAGTGGAAGTGAAAGGCACTCTGGTGATCCATCGCCCGGAACTCATACAATTCCCGATCCGCCAGGGGCGTGCCTGTAGATTCGACTATGTTCAGGCGGGCCAGTGGCCCAACGCGGTAGATACCGTTCGGATAGCCCAGCGGCTTGTAAAAAGGCGATTTCAAGAACGAGTGAGATTCAACCGATTCCGTGATGAAATCCTGGTAGTTGGCAGGGTTCAAGCCCTCGGCGATCACGGTCTTGGCATCGGCAGCCAGCAGCCTTAGCGTGCCTTCGTACATTTCCAGGGTGTTGTCAGGCCCGACCAATCCCATGTACATCGTCGGGAAGTTGGCAAAGGTCTCAATCTCTGGCTGATAGTTTTGTACGATCCCTTTGAACCAATCCAGGGTACGCTGGGCCACGGCCAGCGCTTCGGGAATGCTGGCGAGCATCTGGTCGCGTTTTTCTTCGGTAAGGGGTTCAGCGACACCACCGGGCACGACACCGGCTGGATGGATACGCTTGCCGCCTAGCGTTTCGATAATTTGCTGGCCGAATTTCCGCAGATATATACCGTCGCGGGCCAGCTCTGGCTTGAGCGCGGCCACCCCAAAGATATTTCGGCTGGCGGGGTCGGCATCCATGCCCAGCAACAGGTCGGGCGACGAGAGATAGAAGAAACTGAGCGCATGGGACTGGACAATCTGCGCCAGGTTCATGACCCGCCGAATATAGCGCGCCGTGTACGGAACGTGAACGGCGAGCAGAGCGTCGCAGGCTTTGGCCGAGGCAATCAGGTGGCTGACCGGGCAAATGCCGCAGATGCGCGCCATGAGCGAGGGCATTTCATGGAAGGGACGCCCTTCGACAAACTTCTCAAAGCCGCGCAACTGGGTAACATGAAATTGCGCATCTTGCACTTTCCCGGCGTCATCAAGCTGGAGAGTAATTTTTGCATGGCCCTCAATCCGCGTGACGGGATCGATGACGATCTGTTGGTGAGTTAGAGCATGTGTTTCAGGCATTGTTTTCCTTTCCCTCTAGGCGCCGAAGCGGGTATGGGCCGTCAAATCCGGCTGGCGACCTGCAAGGAGTTCACTGATTACGTAAAATATCGTCTCGGCGGAGGGTGGACAGCCCGGCACGAACACGTCCACTTTGACTACGCTGTGTACCGGGCGCACAATCGTCAGAAGTACAGGTACGCCGTTCTTTGGAATCTGTGGGTTGAGAAGATCGCCTTCCAGGTAAGCCCGTTTCAAAATGGCCTCTGGGCCGAAAGTGTTGCGCATGGAGGGTACATTGGCCGTCACCGCGCAATCTCCGAGCGCAATCAGGATGTTTGTATGCGCGCGCACGTGCTTGATTTTCTCCAGATCGCTGCTGCTGCTTACAGCGCCTTCAACAAGGGTCACGTCCACACTTTCGGGAAACTCTTTCAGGTCCACGAGGGGGCTGTAGACCAGTTCGATGAGATCTGCCAGCGCCAGTAGCCGTTCATCAATGTCCAGGAAGGACATGTGGCAACCCGAACAGCCATCCAACCAGACTGTTGCCAGACGCACCTTGGAAGTGTGTTCAGCCATATTGATTCGCCTTTCTAGCGGATTTATCGCCGAATAGCTGCGAGGTAAGGGATAAACTCGATTCGCTTGGGGCGCAGCGCAGGATATTAGGTCATGCGTGATCCCTATGCGGTAAATGGCAGAAGCGCGGCTGGAAAGTCCAGCCACGCTCCCACTATATGCGATTTCAAGCGTCTCAATCAGTGATGCCCGTCACCGCGAGCACAGACAAAAGTCACGCTTTCGGGGCGAATCAGGGAAGGGGAGAAGAAAGCTATCCGAGGTGTGCCTCAAGTTCAATCGGCACGGAGGCCAGCGCTTTAGACAGCGGGCAGCTACGCTTGGCCTCTTCGGCCTGCGTTTGGAACATATCAGCCTCGAGTTCATCTACTTTAGCGTGTACCGTGAGCTTGATATGTGTGATCGAACGCGGGGCGCTCGACGTCATGTAGACTGCTGCTTCTACATTAATGGAGCGAATATTGTAGTCCTTCTGAGTGAGCAAAGATGAAAGGTTCATGGCGAAGCAGGCGGCGTGAGCCGCACCCAATAGCTCCTCCGGGTTGGTACCCTTGTCCGAGGCAAAGCGGGAAGCCCAGGTGTAGGGAACGTCCTTGACATACCCACTACTGACGCTGATCTTGCCACTGCCTTCCTTCAGAGTGCCTTGCCAGACTGCTGACGCCTTGCGTTCAATATCTTCTGCCACCAGTTCCTCCTTCAGATTGATATAGACTTGCAGGATAATCGCAAAAGTATAGCGAGTTCGGGCGGCTATCGCAGCCCTTCAAACAGGTCATCTTCGAGTACGCGCCCGCCATTGACCAGGCTGAGGGCGCGATAGTACGTTTCGCAGTTCCACAACTGACGCTGAAAACCTTCCGGCAACTGCATCAGGCCACCGTAATCTGACAATTGACTGCGGTGGCAGGCGACAGCTTCGATCACAGTAGGCCACAGATCGGCGGTTTCAAGGGACGCGCTGACCATCCAGTCGGGCAAGATCACTGGTTCGCGCACCACGCCATCGAATTTCATAGACAGGTCGCCAAACACCTGCGTATAAAGTTCCGCTTTTCGCTGCACCAGAACCATGTGATAGAGCTTCGATACACGGTGTGGGTCTCCTGGCGCCGCAAAATTGGGGTCAGCAGCGGAAAGCGCCGCAGCCATCGTAAACTGCGAGATGGCGATGTGATCGGTATGGCCGTAGGCCCCATCAGGCCCAAAAGTGATGACCACCTGCGGGCGGACACGACGAAGATGGGACACAATTTTGGCGACTGCTTCCTTTGGATCGGCTTTGTCTAGGTCGCCATCAACGTAATCCAGAAACTGGACTTCGCGCAGCTCAAGAACTTTGGCGGCGGCAAGCAGTTCCTGTTCACGGCGTTTTGCTAATTCTTGCGAGGGCGGCGGGACTTCCTGGTCGCTGGCATAGCCGCGTTCTCCTCGCGTGGCTGTGACAAGATAGGTCCCCACGCCTTCCCGCGCATATTTCACAAGGGTCGGCCCCGTGCCCAGCGATTCGTCGTCGGGGTGGGCCAGGATGCACATGAGCTTGAGTCCTTCAGGCATGAGTCTCTCCTTGCGGATATTGCGAATACAGATAATTGGTGACGCCTATTAAGAATCCTTCACGAAGGTCTACAGGGAGTTCTAGCGCCAATCGATCCACAATTTCCTGTGCCGCCACGAATTGCTGTTCGGCTTCCTGCGTACGTCCCAGGACGGAATACAATCGCCCCAATGAGCCATGAACTCGCCACAACAGGGGATACTTGGGCCAGCGCTCCGCATGGGCTTTCGCCTTGTGCAGGGCCGTTTCAGCCCGGTCAGCATCCGATAGCCCTTTGCCAGCACGAATCATCTCGGTCAGCACCGTACCGCGTAGCAGGGAAACGCCTGCAATCGCGTATTCGCCTTCGCTGCCCAACTCTTCCGCATCTGCCACGAGCTGATCCAGGGATCGCATCGCGCCCTCAGCCTCGCCCTGCATGAGGCATAAATGCGCTCGCACCAACCACGCGATGCGCTCGCTAACCGTACTGGCAGGCACCTCTTGTTTGATCACCGTTTCCAGCATGTGCTTTGCGGCGGCTACATCATTCATCTGGAGATACGCCTCAGCAAGCTGCGTTGCGACGCTGTGCATCCAGTATCCCGATTGCAATGACTGTGCCAGTGCATAAGCGGGTTCCAGAACTGCCAGGGCCTGGTCAGGCGAAAAGATATCCAGAAAGACATAGCCTCGTTGAAAGCTTGACAGTATGATCCATTGGTGATGCTCGATCTGGTGCGCAATCTGAACGGCCTGTTCGCTTACTTCAAGGGAGCGGCGGTACTGTCCGGAGGCCTGATAGTGGCCCGAAAGGAGTGCCATAGCATAGATTTCACCCGGACGTGATCCGATGTTCCCAGCGATGGTTAGGGCTTCTCCCAGGTAAGCGGCAGCCTGCGCCATCGGGACGTAGGGTTCAGGCGAGACAGGCAGAGGCAACAGGCCGGGTGCGACGCCCAGGCCCACCAACGCGCCAGACAATCCCGCCTGATCGCCCAGTTCCCGAAAGAGTGTCACGGCCTGTTGATAATACTGGAACATCTGTACCGGGCGTCCACTGATCCAGTTTGCCATCCCCATCAAGTCTACCGTTTCGGCCAGCCCACGCCTGTCATTGGACTGCTCGAAATGTGCAAGGGCTTGCTGGTGATAGCGCAGTCCCTCAAGCGGTTCCTCGTGGTTGACGTACCAGTTGCCGATGCGGTTCTGGCTGTAGGCGACGGTAGCCTCGTCGCCAAGCTGTTCGGCCAGGCTCAAGGCCTGCCGGAAATAAGACTCTGTTTTGCCATAATCGCGACCTGCCCACAGCATTCCCAGGTCAAGCGTGGCCTGCCATTCGGCCCGTTTATTCAGCGTTGTCCTGGCAATCTCCAGCGCAGCCTCTTGATCCAGCCGCGCCTTATCAAATTCGCCTAGCGTCTCATAGGCCAGTCCGCGTAACCGGTGGAGGCGCGGCAAAGACAGATCATCTGCCGCGCAAAGTTCAATCGCTTTGCCGAAATGGGCAATCGCCTCGGCATTGGCGTATTTGGCAGCAGCATTTTCCCCGGCCAGGATGAAATATTTTAGCGCGTCGGCCTTGCTGCCAGCTTCCGAAAAATGATGCGCCAACACGGGCGCCAATTCGCCAATCCGTTCCGCATCGAGGCTTTCCAGAATGCGGCCCACAGCCAGGTGAAGGCGTTGTCGATCTTTCTTGAGCAGCGACTCGTATGCGGCATCCTGGATGAGAGCGTGTCGGAACAGGTATTCCAGGTCGGGTTCGACCTGCGCCAGCCGAATCAGGCTTGCCGATTCAAGTGTGCTCAGGCTGGCCGCCAGGGCCTGCGCGCTGTCCCGTTCCATGACTTGTTCCAGCACCCTGACCGGGAACTGGCGACCAATTACGGAGGCGATGCGCATGGTGCGCTTCACATCGTCCGGCTGGCGGTCAATACGTGCCAGGAGCAGGCCGAACAGAGTATCCGGAATCTCCACCGTTTCAACCTGTTTGGCTGCGACCCAGCGGTCACCTTCATGCGTGATGATACTGCGGTCAATCAGCATCCGAATGACCTCTTCGACAAAGAAAGGATTGCCTTCTGCCTTCCGATAGATCAGGCTGCGGACATTGCCGGGGAGGTCCTGGATCTCCAGGAGATTGGACACAAGTTCCTGGCTGGCTGCCTCAGTCAGCGGTTGGAGCCGAATTTCGAGCAGGCTGTCTCCCAGCAATTCGTGGGCAGCCGTGATCAGCTTCCAGCCGGGCACGTCACGGTCTGCCCTGGACACGATGCAGAACAACAGCCGGGCCTGGAAGACCAACGGCAGCAGTTTGATCAGCATTTCAACCGACGAAGGATCGGCCCAGTGAACATCTTCGAGGACAAGAACGAGAGGCGCTTGCGCGGCCAACGCTTGCAGCAGTTCGCGAAAGGCGGCGACGTACTGGTTTTGCAGCGACTGCGGATCGAGGGCTGCAAGGCGCTCGGCCAGGGCTGGTTCGAGTCGGATCGAGAGCATATGCGCCAGGTACGGGTAAATATCT
>DATGFK010000796.1:0-2213 GCA_035309185.1 Aggregatilineales bacterium | reverse complement strand
AGATGCTGGAGTTGAAACTGATCCCGGTGAACAACACCAATTCTGTCGGGATTAGACTGCATTTGAAAGGCTCCGGCACTGTATGGTTCGACGATACCAGCTTTACAGTCGATCCTAATCCTCCGCCGCCTCCGATCAACGTGACCGGCCCCAATGCGCGGCAACCAGCCAATCCGGTGGCGACTGCACAGGCAGTACCAGGCAGCGATACCTCACCGCAAGCCGCTGCCACCCCTGCCAACAGCGCAGCGCAGTCAGGGGGCACGCCAAACTCGGCAAGTTCCGGGGATGCGAGCACGGTCACAGACAACCGGGTAAACCTGATCGAGAACGGCGACTTTGAGGAAAAACCCGTTGACGCCAATGGCTGGTCTACGGAAGGCAATGGAACTTACCTGTGGGCTGACGATGAAATGCATGGCGGTACGCATTCGGTCAAAATATCGGGCCTGAACGTTAACGGCAGTTTTACCAACATTCCCCACTCCATTAACGCCGCAGCCATCTGGCAGAATCCTACAGTGCCAACCTATGCATTCACTGTGCCTGCCGATATGCTGCAATTCCGCGACGAACGGCCTCTAACCCGCCAAGAGATTAATTCGGTGGATAACTACGTTCACAACATTGACAATATCCATCTGATGGTTGGAGATCACGATCCAGGGAGTGTCCTGGTGGTGCAGGAAACCGCTTTTCCGGGCTGGGATGTGTCCGTCAATGGCAAGCCCGCCCAAATCGAATCGGCGGGCGGGTTGATTGCCGTGCGCTTGCCAGATAATACGACCAACACTGACCAAACGACAGTTGTCTTCACCTATCGCCCGCCGCTACTGTACGCATCAGCCCTGATCAGCGTGCTGGCAATCGCGATTCTGATTGCGTATATGCTGCGCCTGGATCGTCTGGTGCCGCTGCGCGTGAAGCGACAGGCCGCCGCCCTGGCCGAACGCGCCGAACATTCGATCACCCAAAAGCGTTCATCGCGCTATGACGAACTGCTTATCACGCCGATCCATCAGGTGCCCGATAGCGTGCTGGACGATCCTCTGCTAGTCGAACGGGTTAACCCTGAACGTGACAATAATAATCCAGACGGTGCAGGGTAATGGGGTGAAAATTGTCATTCCAGACGATTACCAGGACGCGGTACGCACGCTACGCTGCTATAGCAAACTGGCCGGGCATGATGTTCGCATTTACAACGACAGCGTTCCGGATGTCCCGGCCCTGGCGGCTCGGTTTCGCGATGCCAACGCGCTGGTACTCATTCGCGAACGGACAACTATTGGCGAACCACTGCTGGCCCTGCTGTCAAAGCTAAAGTTCATCAGCCAGACGGGGAAAGGGATCACGCACATTGACCTGCCCGCTTGCACCCGGTATGGCGTCGTCGTCGCTACGGGAGGGGGTTCACCTTACGCCACCGCCGAACTAACCTGGGGTCTCATCCTTGCCGCCCTGCGTCACATTCCGCAGGAAGTCGAGCGATTGAAAAGCGGCCACTGGCAGAACACGCTTGGACTGGGGCTGAGAGGACGAACGGTGGGCATCTTCGGCTATGGCAAAATCGGCAGCGTCGTGGCGGGCTACGGGCGTGCTTTTGGAATGCGCGTATTGATCTGGGGGAGAGAAGGCTCGATCACCCGTGCCCGCTCGGATGGCTTTGAAGCATTCGCCAGCAAGCGCGACCTGTTCGAGCAATCCGACGTTCTCAGTTTGCATATTCGTTTGTCCGAGGAAACACGGGGGATCGTCACGCGAGGCGATCTGGCGCAGATGAAACCCTCGGCGCTATTGGTCAACACCAGCCGCGCCGAATTGGTTGAACCGGGTGCCCTGGAAACTGCCCTGCGGGCGGGGCGTCCGGGCTTCGCCGCCGTGGACGTTTACGAGAACGAGCCGACTGCCGATCACCCGCTGCTGCACCTTGACAACGCGATCTGCACACCGCATCTCGGCTACGTGGAGAAGGACAGTTACGAACAATATTTCGGCGCGGCGTTCGATAACCTGCTGGCCTTTGCGGCAGGCAATCCCATCAATATCGCCAACCCGGAGGTCCTAAAGCGGTCTTAAAGCAATCCTGAGCCTTGCAGGTTCAGATCTCACGATGGCTGGCACGCTGACGGTCAGTATCACGCAGCAGGGGCGCGGGCAGGATAGCTTGCGGATGGCGCTTGTCGCGTTCGTAGTTCTTTGAAACTTCAGCG
>DATGFK010000795.1:0-2662 GCA_035309185.1 Aggregatilineales bacterium | reverse complement strand
CGATCCGCTCTTTGTCTATCTAAACGGTTGCGATAATGCCGGGATCGAATCTTCTGCGTGAAATTTGTCGGGAAGCGCTCAGAGCGGAACCCTCCGCTGTGCAGCTTCTTGGTGGCACGCTTAACGAGGTGGCGCGAGTCGAAGTCCAGGGGCATCGCTATTTTGTGAAGTGGAACGATTCTGCGCCTGTCCACTTCTTCGAGGCGGAAGCGCATGGCCTGGAACGACTGCGTGAGACCCATACGCTGCGCGTCCCTGAAGTCATCGCGAACGCGGAAGCCACGGCGAACTGGCCTGCCTATTTGATCCTCGAATGGATTGACGGGTCTCCGCGCGGAGGCTCTGAGGACTTTACCCGGCGCTTCGGCCAGGGCCTGGCCGACTTGCACCGTTGCAGCGCGTCAACGTTTGGCCTGGACACCGATAATTTTATCGGCGCGCTACCACAATCCAACAAACAGACCCGCCATTGGGCTGATTTTTACCGCGATCAGCGCATCTTTCCGCAGATGGAACTGGCGCGTCAGAACGGCCATCTCCCGGCGGCACGCGAAGGCCTGCTAAATCGGTTAATTGAACGGCTGGACGAACTGATTGGCAGCGACGACATCACGCCCTCGCTGCTGCACGGCGACCTGTGGAACGGCAATTTCCTGGTCGCCTCCGACGGACAGCCTGTCGTGGTTGACCCTGCGGTCTATTACGGGGAGCGTGAGGTTGAGATCGCCTTCACCGAATTGTTTGGAGGCTTTCCACCGGGATTTCTCGAAGGATACGGTGAGGCCTATTCATTGGGTATTGCTTACTCTGAACGTCGAGCGCTGTACCAGTTATACCCGATGCTGGTTCACCTTAATCTGTTCGGTGAAGCGTATGGCAGACAGGTAGATGCAATTTGCAAGCGATATATCGGTGGATGAGCGGGTTCTTAACATGCCAAAAGGGATTGCTTGGTCTCGATCAGGTAGGACTTCGCCAGCTAATACCGATTCAAACTTCCTGAGCAGACAGATGGCCCAAGTTTATCAAACTGGATATTTGCGAGGTGAAGCAAATAGCAATCATATGAAAGAAATGTACTGATGCTGCTGCCACGCCTTGAACTACTCATCGGTGGATTTGTGTTTGTGCTCCTGATTGGCCTTGGGCCAGCTCTGAACCTGGTGTCGCGTCGGCAGCCGACGCGTATCCTGTTGGCTTGCTGTATGGCTCCGCTGGTTGGACTGGTCGAACTTGGCATCGTGCTTTATCCCCTTGTCTATGCTGATCATCCACTCAACTCAATTGCAGTTCCGGCTGCCGATGTCTTGTTACTTCTAAGCGCAATTCTGGTAGGGGTTACCGTGCGCACGGATCGTGGCGTATTACTGGCCCTAATCGAGCGAAAACGAGCAATGTTCGTTACCGTATTGCTTACCGCCATATGTGCTGCATTCGTCCTGTTTGCCCTCACACTGCCGCTCATCGTCAGCAATTTAGAATATGGGCTTTGGCAGAGCAGCCCCTGGGATGCAACCAATTACATGCTAACCGCCTGGCACGCCCAGCACCTTTTGTGGAGTTACGGGGCAAACCCGGCCCACTATCAGGATTTGCTGAACATCAACCCGGCATTGGCAACGATCATGGCCTGGTTTCCCCACGACCGTCCCGTTAGCGCTATTGCGCTAGGTTGGTTTTCAACGGTACTCGGCGTGCCTGTGTATTACGCTTATTATCCGTACAAATTACTGTCGCTGTTCTGCTCATTCTGGGTGACTCTGGCGGTTTGTAGTTTGATAGGAATCCGTGGCTGGCAGCGCTATATGTCTGCAATTGTCATCGCGATTGGCTTCTGGGGAGTCTTCATCGTTGATATAGATGCATCCAGCCAGCTCAACGCCATTCCGCTCTCGCTGTTATTCCTGTTCGCGTGGCTCCAACTGGAATTGTCGCCAGCGCAGACGCAAAAAATCGTTGGCAGCTTTGGCCGGGAACATGTGCTGTTCGCCCTTAGTTTTGCAGGACTCATTGGCTATTATCCTGAATTCATTGTCTTGCTGAGCGCCGCCCTGATCGGCTATTACGCCTTTCAAATTCTGCACCGTCCGGCATTCTGGCGCGTGACGCTCAATCGTGTTCTAACGCTCGGCGCAGGCAGCTAGTTGCTGTTGCCCGTGCTGGCGCCTACCCTCACCTTCTTACAGTTACAGATTACGAATTCGACGAGTCCAACAGGAGTCTCTGTCACCAACGGGTGGGCCTATGATTACCGATGGCTGTTTCAAAACGTGCGGGTGGTTGGCATATGGGGACTGTCATTTTACCAGTCTTATGGGGGAACAATCGTCAGCGCCGGAGTTACGATTGTTGGGACACTCCTCACAGGGATTTTGATGACTGGCGTAGCATTGATTATTGGGCGACGGCGAGAGAGTCTCAATACTCTGATTCCAGCAGTGGCGATCTCCGTCTTCTGGGGTATTGCCATTGCAACTTATGCCCTCAACATGCTGTGGATCAGTGGGAAAGCTTTCGCAATGGGCTACCCGTTTGCTGTGCTTACTTTAACGTTGTGCGTCGTTCGTTTTGCCCACTGGACACAGCGCACGAAGCGCTGGCGCACGTTGAATCGGGCGCTGAGCATGTTGTATATCATCTGGATTGTTTCCCAGTGTGGAAT
>DATGFK010000794.1:0-12517 GCA_035309185.1 Aggregatilineales bacterium | reverse complement strand
CGAAATGATCGCCACCGCCGCCAGCCGCTACGACCTGGCCCGCTTTGGCATGGAGGTCATGCGCGGCAGCCCCCGCCAATCCGACCTGATGATCGTGTCCGGAACCGTCACCAAGAAGATGATCGTGCCGATTGTGCGCCTCTATAACCAGATGCCGGAGCCGAAGTACGTCATGGCGATGGGCGCCTGCGCTTCCGGCGGCGGGCCGTTCAAGGAAGGCTACCACGTCGTCAGCGGTGTGGATAAATACGTGCCGGTGGATGTGTACGTCCCAGGCTGCCCGCCCACGCCGCAGGCGCTCCTCTACGGCCTGATCACCCTTCAGAAGAAGATCGAAAACCAGTCGCTGGGCATCGCCTCGACAACGCCCTGGTACGGCAAGGGGCCAAACGAAGCTATCCCCGTACCCATCCTCGGCCCAGACATCATTGACCCGCGCCAGGCGGAACTCCTGCGTCACGAGGCGCTCAAGCACCGCGCCACGCCCATCGTCGCCGAAGCGCGCGAAGCCGAACAGCCTGCTGAAGCAGCCGAAGCTGCCCCAGAAAGCGCGTAGGGGCGGCCCTGTGTGGCCGCCCGCGTCTCACGAGGAGATATTCAATGGTTTATATTACACAGACTCCTGAACAAGTCGGTGCCGAAACGCCTCAAGAGCCTCAAGCGCCCGACCTTGCCAAAACGATTGCCGATCTGCAAACGCGCTTTGGCGATGCGGTCAAGCCCGACGCCCGCAAGGGCTACGGCGGGGTCATCGTCAGCAACGATAAACTGGTTGAAGTCGCCACCGCTCTCCGCGACGAGTATGGCTACAACTACCTGTCCAGCGCCACCGCCGTGGATTACCTGGGCCAGGGCGATCACATGGAAATGGTCTACCATGCCTTCAGCGTCCCGGCAGGCGGGCCAGGCCTGGTTTTCAAGGCCCAGACCAACCGTGACACGCCCTCCATTCCGAGCCTGACCCCGGTATTTCCCGGCGCGGACTTCCAGGAGCGTGAGGCCTACGATCTTTACGGTATCCAGTTCCCCGGCCACCCTGACCTGCGTCGTATCTTGCTGTGGGATGGCTTCGACGGCCACCCCATGCGCAAGGACTGGAAAGAAGCCTATTACGAGGAAGAGACCAAACCCTTCGACTCGCGCTGGCCGGGCGGGCATGTCTTCCGCGCCGAGGAATACAACCCCTTCGGCCATAATGTGAAATATCCGGCAGACTTCACCCTGGACGATTTCACGACGGGCGCTGCGGCTGAACGCGACATCCAGTCGGGCATGAGCCTGGGCGTGTCCATCGAGGGCGATCCGGATTTTCCCACCGACCGTCTGACCATCAATCTTGGCCCGCACCACCCCAGCACCCACGGCGTCTTCCGAATGCTGGTCAGCCTCCACGGCGAGACCATTGAGGACTTGCAGCCGGTCATGGGCTATCTGCATCGCAATCACGAGCAGATCGGCGAACGCAATACCTGGTTCGGCAACATGCCCTTCACGGATCGCCTGGACTACATCTCCAGTATGGGCAATAACCTGGGCTACGCACTGGCCGTCGAGCAATTGCTCGGTTCGCAGGTCACAGTCCCCTACCGCGCCGAAGTCATCCGCGTGCTGATGACCGAACTCACCCGTATCGTCAATCACCTGTGGGCCATCGGCTTCCTGCTCAATGACCTGGGCGCGTTCTTCACGCCAGCCCTGTACGCCATCGAAACCCGCGAGTACATCCTGGACTTCTTCGAGGCGACGGCGGGCAGCCGCATGATGTGCAATTACATGCGCTTCGGCGGCGTTGGCAAAGACCTCCCAGAGCGCATCCATAGCGTCGCCAACCTGGTCAACGACCGCTTCCGCGACATGGATACGATGGACTACCTTACGCAGTTGATCAACGAACGACTACCCCGCATGGTAGACCAGCTTGATCAGTTCCTGACCAGCAGCGAGATTGTGATCAGCCGTTGCGAGGGCGTGGGCCTGCTTCCACCGGACATGGCGATTGCCTATAGCGCGGCGGGGCCGCTTCTGCGTGCCAGTGGCGTCCCTTACGATGTCCGCAAGGCGCAGCCCTACAGCATCTATCCCGAACTAGAATGGGACGTTGCCGTGCGCTACAACGGCGACATCTATGACCGCTATCTGATCCGCATGGACGAGATGCGCCAGAGCCTGCGCATCCTGAAACAGCTTCTGCCTCGCCTGGAAAAAACCAAGGGCGAATCCGTCTTTGGTGGCAAGAGCACCTATTCGATCAAGGCTCCGGCGGGCGAAAGCTACGGCCACGTCGAAAATCCGAAGGGCGAACTGGGTTTCTACACCGTTTCAACGGGCACAGGCAATCCCTGGCGCTATCACGTGCGGGCGCCCAGCTTCATCAACCTGACCCCACTCGGAGAAATGTGCAAGGGACACAAAGTGGCAGACGTGGTTGCCATCCTGGGCAGCATTGACATCGTGCTCGGCGAGACGGATCGATAGGATACAGGGGGATAGGATGTACGGAGTTGGCATCATCAAAGGTCTCGGAGTGACCCTCAAGCACTTCGTGGACACCTTTGTAGACGATATTCAGTGGTTCGGCAAAAAGCATGACGTCGCGACCTTCCAGCATAAGCAGAGCCTGGCGAACGTCGGTCTCGTCACAGTTGAGTACCCCGACGAAAAACTGGCCGTCCCGGAGCGCTTCCGCTTTGTGCCATTCCTCGTGACCTATAACCAGGACGATCCTCAGTATCCTGGTAGGGATTGGTGTACTTCGTGCGGCATCTGCGCAAAGGTCTGCCCGCCGCAGTGTATCTGGATCGTGCGCGGCAACGACCCCACAACCGGACGCCCCAAGCCGGAGCCGGAAGCCTTTTACATTGACATTGACATCTGCATGAACTGCGGTTATTGCGCGGAATACTGCCCGTTCGACGCGATCAAGATGGACCACGATTACGAACTGGCCTCCTACGACCGTACCTCGAATCACATCTTCGACAAGAACAAGCTGTCGAAGGAGGTTCGCTACTGGGAAACCATCGCGCCGACGACTGCTGCTGAAGAAATGGCAGCACGCGGCGGCTACGACCACACTGACGTGCAGAAGACTCGCAAGAAGGCGGGCCTGGAAGCTTCGCGCCCCGGCCCAGTCTCGGATTCTCCCGCCGAGGCAGTTGCCGCTGCTGCGCCTGCGGTGGCTGAAGCCACGCCCGCAGCGGTCCCGGCTGCTGCTCCTGCCGCTGCGCCTGGCACAACCGACGCCTCAGGCCGCCCGACTATGACACCCGATGGCAAGCCTATCGTGCGCCGACGCGGCACAGCCGCCGCTGCCAAGCAGGAAGGCGAAGGCGGTGAGCCGAAAGCCGCCGCAGCGCCAAAACCGAGACCTACTCCTGCTGCTGCAAAACCCGCCGCGCCAGCCGCATCAACGGCCCCTGCGGCTCCCGCTACACCCGCCGCCCCTGCGGCGACCACAAAGTCCGCCGAGGCCGAGCCGCCCGCTGCCTCTGGCGGAGCGGTTCAGCGCGGCCCGAAGCGCGTCATCGATCCGAACAATCCCCCGCCTGTGGTGCGTCGGCGCAATCCGCCGCCCAACAAAGATTAGACCGTTCAGCAATGATGAGGGCAGCCGTAAGGTTGTCCTTTTTTGTTCTACGGTTGTGATGACCACTCGCGAGGGAATATGGCCTTTCCTGCAAGCCACAGAAACTTATCAATATCTTTGAGATCAAACATCGATAAGCCGTAATGAGTTCGAAAGTCTTCTATCGCTTGTTTGAGTTGGCTGTATTGCCATAAATCCTGCCGCTGAAACGAACTAAAACCATCACGTTTTCGATAACCCCATAGCATTTCCTCAACAAAGCTGTCGAAAATTGGGTAATGAATAGGGTTATGCCAGGAACAGTATTTCGTGGCAAACGAGTAATTGTTACGGTTTTTACCAGCTATTTCGATCCTGGCAATTCGATGTACAACTTCCGTCTGTCCCGCACCAAGTCCAGGGTCAATCTTAAGACTCACGATATGCTCGGCCACCTTGCGTGTGGCAAGAATTCCTGTCCCGTACAGGGCATTTAGGGCCACTACTTTAAGAAGCACCTCATCATGAACAGTGTTTGTACGGAAAAGGCCAAACAACTTAGATAATGCTTGCTCAACAACATCTTCGGATTGGTTGAATTGCTGGATATACGATTGAACCAATTCTTCGGTGGGCACTGGCAATTGAGGAGTTCTCTGATTCATGTTGAATTCTGACCTTTGTTTTCATGAGATTGGTGCCCTCTCTCGAAGCGCTCAATTCGACGTTGAATGTCTGCCACTATCGCTTTGACTTCCTTGAGATCGCTTGCCGTCAGATATTGGCCCAGTTCAGCTAGTAGGGGAGCGATAGGCGGATGGTGGTCGTGCAGGAGAGTCGCAATATCATTCTCGTAGAGGCCAACACGGGCAAAGTTCCCCTGGCGATAAAGTGAGGGGAGCGCGTATAACTTGAGCAGGAGTAAGCCTTCGATGGTAGCGCAGCGGATAGTTTCTTCAAAGAATTGCTGTGTGGTAACGTATTCTTGCTGAATCTTCTTGAACAGTGGATTCTCAGTCAATAGAACGTCTATTTGTAGTATGTCGAATTCACCGTGAGCGAAATACATGTTCTGGTCATGGATTCTAATTTCTGGCAACTCCTTGAGTGAAGATAGCGCCATGATCAGATCAATATCTTCGGTGTTGCGCCCCTCGATGTACTGCAAGAGCGCGATACCCCCAACCAGGAGGTATGCTATTTTTCTTTCGTGCAGCAGGCCGAACAGTTTCTTGACAGCCTGCGGCAGATTGTTGCTATCCATGTTGGCTTGACTCCTGCTGCGAGGGTTCAGAACTTTGGCATGGTAGATGACCTTGCCAATATTGAGTGGAGGCGGCTTGCTGCTCATAATCACAAATATAGCATAAGGATGCCCCCGACACATGACGTTAGGCGCTCAGTCAAACTGCTGATCCGTTTTTTACACAATCGCTACAATTTGAATACCGAAACCTCTGTTATACTGTCCTCATACAGTTAGTTAGCGCACTTTCCCAACTAGTGCTTGTTTCTTCTTTCAGCCACGAGGAGAGCCGTCCGTGCTATATCAGACATTGAGCGACGTCGAAATCCTGTTCCCCACTCGTGTCATTCCCTCGCTGCGCGACCTGCGCGGCCCCGGCTGGCAAGCCTTAATTGACCGCCTGACCAGACTACCCGAAAATGATCCGGACGTACTTGCTTTTAGTTTGATGATGATCCGTCTCAGCGCGTGTATGACCTGCAATTCCGACAGCTACCGTGCGCTGCGAGGTTGTACGCATTGCTCACAGCATACGGTCAGCCGCTTCAAGGGCAGTGACGACGACTTGATCCGCCGCTGGCACCTGGCGCGCGCCGATGTACTGGCCTACCTCAACGCAGGCCGCGCCATCCAGGATTAGCGTACTCGCTCCAAAATCTTCAATCCGACGCACATTGAAGGCAGCAATCCGCTTGCTTCCAGCAAATTGCCTTGCCCCGGGGCCAAAGCGTAACTTTTATCACTGCCGTTCTGGCGCCGCGTGAGTTAAAATGATCTCAATCTGAGATATTGAGGACAACACAGAATGAGTGATCAAACCCTTCAGGATTCGGTCATGAAGGCTCTAAGCACTGTGATCGAGCCTGAATTGCATAAGGATCTGGTGACGTTAAATATGGTGCGCAACCTGTCCCTCGAAGGCGGGACGGCGCGCTTTACGATTATGCTAACTACGCCCGCCTGCCCGATGAAGGACGTCATCGGCAAGACTGCTGAGACTGCCGTGCTTAAGGTGCCAGGCATCCAAAAGGTAGACATTTTGTGGGACTCCGACGTCCCCACTGACCGTCGTGTGACCGGGCGTCTGAACGTCGCCATGCGCAACATCATTGCCGTTCACAGCGGCAAAGGCGGTGTAGGCAAGACCAGCATTTCCGTCAACCTTGCCGCTGCGCTGGCCCAGGAAGGCGCGCGCGTCGGGCTTATGGACGCCGATATCCTGACTCCTAACGTGCCGATCATGGTCGGACTGATGCACGGACGCCCGCGCCTGGTAGACAAAAAGATGGTTCCCTTTGAGGTTTACGGCTTCAAGACGATCAGCATGGGTTTCTTGATTGACGCTGATAAACCGCTGATCATGCGTGGCCCGATGCTCCACAGCGCGATCCGCCAGTTCTTCCAGGATGTCGAGTGGGGCGAACTGGACTATATGATCGTTGACCTGCCGCCGGGCACGGGCGATGCTCCGCTCAGCCTCGCTCAATCTGTTCCGCTCGTCGGGGTGGTGATCGTTTCTCAGCCGCAGGACGTTGCCATTGGCGATGCGCTACGCAGCCTGGGAATGTTCACCGAACTCAACGTGCCGATTCTGGGCGTGGTCGAGAACATGGCCGGAGAACTGTTCGGTGAGGGCGGTGGCGAGCGCCTGGCCGTTGAAAAGAATGTGCCGTTCCTGGGCCGGATTCCCCTCAATGTGGACATTCGCAAGGGCGGAGACACGGGCCGTCCCATCGTCATTGGTATCCCAGACTCACCCGCTGCGGAAGCGTTCCGCCAGTTGGCGCGTAGTGTGGCTGCCCGAATCAGCGTGGTGCAATTCCAGAGCGCCGACGTCATCCCATTGAACGTGATCGGCTAACGAGACATGGCTTTCGGGGCGGGCGAGCCTGTCCGCCCCTTCTACGTTCCAAGATTTTCGGGCGCGATAGGAGTCACCATGAGCGACGAAAAAGTTATCGCGCTAATTGCAACGCACCTGGAGCGTTATCCAGCGCTTGAGGTACTTGACGTATATAAGTTGCTGCACCAGGCTGTCTTCGGCCCCGGCCATGTGATCAAGAGCCAGAAGGCTGAGAAAGAATGGTTAGAGCGGCAAAGCGAAATCCTCGAAAATGGCCCTTCTGAACCATTCGTTGAGAACATTCACCCGGACGGCGAGATTGTCCGCCTTTATCTTCGCCCCTACCTGGCAGCGAAAGGCAAGCTGAACCGTTTGCTGGACGCTTATGTAAATTCTGCCAGTAGCGTAACCGGTAACCTTGACACGATGACGGCCTGGTGGGATATTTTCCAGCGGGCAGCGACGGATGGCATCTTCCAAGGCCATTTCGACGCGCGAAACAATTCGCTCATCGCCCGCACGCGCAAACTGGAGAACTGGCCTGCCAGCCCTCACTCACCGGTCTACGAGACCGCCTATAAACCAGCGTATCGTGTCCTGACACTGCCCCAGGTTCAGGCCCTCATGCAACAGCAGAAGATCCCTTTTACCGTGATGTAGATGTAGATGGATTGATGCCGAAACCTGCCTATGGGGCAATGATTGAAGTTCTGCCTACCGCCGCGTCGGCGTCATGAACCGCGCCCAAGCGGTTCAGCCAACAGGACGCCAATAAAGCCAAGCAAAATGGCAAGGTGTAGCAGCGTAAACCCACAGATGCTTAGCAATACGCTGTTATTGAGCGCGGCCACAATATGAACGACGAGACTGACCACTGTGATTGCGATGGCGGCAATGATCGGCAGGCCACGTTTGGAGGCCAGGGAGGTGGAAACCCATTTGAGTAATTCCCTGATTGCTGGAGAGCGGTCAAACCATTCGAAGATTACGCCCATGCCGATCAAATCTCCTGTTGCAGTATTTAGCGAAGGTGTAGATCGTGGAAGCGCGATGCCAATCGTGGCGGAATGCGCGCACGTATTTTAACCCCTTTGTTGGAATGTTTCTCATCGTCAACAATGCCAAATTCATGAATCAACGACAGCAGATCGCCCCGCGCATACGGCAGCGTGAGATTGATCGGCACCATGTTTTCTGCCAGTAAGCGTTCTACTTCCGCCAGGAGCGCTTGAAGCCCTTCGCCGGTACGGGCCGAAAGTGGAACCACTGCGGCGCTTTCAGGTTGATCTCCCGCTCCAAAGGTGTTTTCAAAAGTCGGAAGTGCCCTATCAGCGAGTTGGTCAACTTTGTTAAGCGCAAGAATGCGCGGTACACGCGGCATGTCAATCTCTGCCAGCGTGTCCTCGACGGTCTCGACCTGGGCGCGGGCATTGGGGTGCGCAGCGTCTACCACGTGAATGAGCAGATCGGCTTCGAGGACTTCTTCCAGAGTTGCCCGGAACGCTGCGATCAAGGTCGTCGGCAATTTTTGGATAAAGCCTACCGTATCGGAGAACAGGGCTACTTTGCCGCCAGGAAGCGACAGGCGGCGGGTGGTGGGATCGAGCGTGGCGAACAACTGATCAGCCACGTAGATTCGAGCGCCGGTCAAGGCATTGAGCAGGGTTGACTTGCCCGCGTTCGTATAGCCCACCAGGGCCACCACAGGCAGGCCCAGCCGTTCGCGCTGCGCCCGATGCCTGGCGCGATGCGCACGCACCGTCTCTAGATCCTCTTTCAGCTTGCTGATCTTTCGCCCGATCTCGCGACGATCAGCCTCAAGCTGAGTCTCGCCAGGGCCGCGCAATCCGACACCGCCTGTACCGCCGCGTCCCGCTCCACCGCCAGCCTGCCGCGCAAGGTGTGTCCACTGCCGCGTCAGGCGTGGCAGGCGATACTCGTACTGCGCTAACTCGACCTGCATCGCGCCTTCGCGTGTATTGGCGTGCTGGGCAAAGATGTCCAGGATTAGCGCCGAACGATCAATGATCTTCACGTCATCGCCAAAGACCTTTTCCAGTTCGCGCTGGTGGCGCGGCGAGAGTTCGTCGTCAAATATGACCATGTCGGCGTCCAGGCTTTCGACCGCGTTATGGACTTCTTGCACCTTGCCGGAGCCAATGAAGGTGGCCGGGTCAATCTGTCTCAATTGTTGGGCAGTCTGCCCCACAACCTCGATCCCCGCCGTTTTTGCCAGCAGCGACAGCTCGTTGAGCGAATCTTCAAGCGGAATCAGTGGGCGCGATCCCTTCAGACTGGCTCCCACGAGAAATCCGCGTTCAATTGGTCTGGCTGTATAGCGTTCGCCTGGTTCGTCTACCGTATTATGCATCAGGCAACTCGCACGCGATACCAATCGCGCAGCCGGGCCAAAGCAGCATCGAGACGTTCCTCAGGCATCGTCAGGCTGATGCGTACGTAGCCTGCGCCTGCTATCCCGTAGATTGTACCTGGCGTCAGGGCGACCTCTGCTTCCTCAAGCGCCGCGCGGGCATAGCTTTCGTCGTCGCCGTCCGGGACTCTTGCCCAAACGTACAGTGTCGCGGGCGACTCGAAGGCTTCCAGGCCGATATGCGGCAACGTGTCGAGAATTCGGCGCCTGCGTGCCTGATACCGCAAATTCCGTTCATCAATCCAGGATTGCGATGTGTTGTTGATGGCATAGGTAGCGGCATCGTAGATCGCCTTCCAATGGCCGCTGTCTATGTTGCTCTTGACGTTCAGGAGGTTGTGGATCGCCTCGGCATTCCCGACACAGGCTCCAAGCCGGACGCCCGCCAAATTATAGGTCTTGGAGACGCTCATGAATTCGACGGTGCAATCCTTCGCCCCGGCGGCCTGCAAGGCGCTGGGCGCCTGATAGCCGTCAAACACGATCTCGCAGTATGGATTGTCCGAACACAGCAGCAGATTATGCTCCCGGCAGAACGCAGCCGCCCGCTCGTAGAAGGCCAGATCGGCTACGGCCCCGGTGGGATTGTTGGGATAGTTGATCCACAGCAGCTTGGCGTGCGACAGATCACCTTTGATAGCGTCAAAGTCTGGTAAGTAGCCATTGTCCGGATCGAGCGGCATGTCAATCACCGATCCGCCTGCCATGATCGTGCCCATCATGTACGCCGGATAGGCAATGCTGGGGACGATGGCCGCATCGCCGCGATCAATGTAGGCGACAGCAAGGTTGACCAGCCCTTCTTTGGAGCCGATCAGCGGCAGAATCTCGTGAAATGGATCGAGTTCGACGCCAAAACGCCGCTTGTAATAAGCAGCAACTGCCTCGCGAAAGGCAGGATCGCCGCGATAACTCCCGTACTGGTAATGATGGGGATTGCTGGCCGAACGCTTAAAGGCCTCGATCACGGCTTCTGACGGCGGCAGGTCGGGGCTGCCGATGTCAAGGCGGATCACATCTTTACCCACAGCCGTCATGTCCTGGATGCGTTGTCCAAGGACGGCAAAGCCGTAAGGTGGAAGGTGATCAAGCCGATAGGCACGCCTGGGTAATTGACTCATCCGTATTTTACCTGATTTGAACCTGTACTAATCCAAAGGGGATAATGTTGCTGCCAACGTTAACTCAGAATCTAACATATTCCCCGATCTCTGGCGAAAGAAGCCGCTGTGTTTCAGAGTCTCTCACCCAAGCCCAACCCCCGCATACGTGCGAGGAGAGTCCCAGCCCAAGCATTTTCCTTTCGCCCGTCAGAATGGGCGAAAGGAGAGCGAGCGATGGAGTCCTGGCCTACACTACCCCGTGATGGGGACATCCTCGAGGAAGCCGGAAACAATGGTAGTATAGGGTGCGTAGATCCAGCCCGTCGCATTTCCATAGACCACCTGGTACCATTGCCCGGTGCCGTCGCGCCCGATCACGTCTACCACGGTTCCCCAGCCCAGCGTCGCAAACGCATCATAGTTTGTGCCAGGGCCGTTGCGCAGGAGCAATCCCGCATATAGTTTGGCGCGGACACCCGTCGCAAACGACGGCGGCGGCGCGGGTGGAGTTTCCAATGGCAATGTGAGTGGATTGTTGCCATTGAATTGGATATAGAAGCTGCTGACCCAACCGGCAGCGTTGGCGCTCTGCATCCGTACCCAACTGATGTCTGCGTTGCGGGCCAACAGCACCAGGTTATCGCCGCGCCTGACCTGGGTCAGGATGTCGTAGCCGATGCCTGGCCCGGTGCGGACGTTCAGCGCATAGGCCGTGACCGTCGCCGTGACGCCGGTGGGTGAGGCAGGTGAGCCATTGACATATTGGGGCGGAGTCTGACCATCCGGCGGATCCCAGGTCATGCTGATCAGCGACTGATAGTGCTCCTGGAAGTATTCGAGCCGCACAATATGATAGCCCTGCGTGATGGTCGCATAGGCGCTATAGGTTGTGGCAGATTGTAGTTTCCAGGCATCTATGAGGAGTGTCGAATCGACCCATAGACGCGCACCATCGTCAGCCGTCACGTAGAAGACGTAGGGCCGTCCGGGGAAGTAAACCTGGCGCGTCCAGCGCACCGAGAAGTTATCGCGCGGGAAGCCAGGCGCAGGCGAGGTCACGTTCCAGTTGAAGTTAATCCCACTCTGCCCATCCAAGCGGACAAAACTGGGTGAACCTTGCAGGCTTTCGTTGGGGAAGTATTCGCCGTACCACGTGCTGGACTGCACGCCGGGATAGGGCGGTGGCCCTACAGCCACATTGTAGTCGAAGCGTACAGCCGCCAGGCCGCCTGCCTGGAAATATTCCACACGCAGCGTATGGATACCTGCCGCCAGCGGCACGTCAATACTATAGGCCGTCAGGGATTCTACGTGCCATTGATCGATCACAGGCAGATCGTCAATAAAGAGTCGTACGCCGTCATCACCAGCCAGGGTAAAGCGATAGGTTGCAGCCTGGAACGGGAAGGCGCCCGTCCAGCGCGCACTGAAATTGCTAGGCGGCACGGCTGGATCAGGCGATCCATTGCCCCAGGAGTAATCGATACCGCTTTCGTAGCGCGTCACGACGGGAGCGCCTGCCAGTACGGAATTGTTGAAATACTGCGCGGTCCAGGCGGAACTGGCCGCCAGCACATTGTTCCAATAAACCGAAATGCTGGCCGAACCCAGGTGTTGGTAGTAATCAACCTGGATGGCGTGATTGCCAGCGACAACTTGAACGTCAACGGTGTAGGTCGTAGCGGCTGCGTCATGCCATTGGTCAAGGATTATCTGCCCGTCCACATAGGCCCGCACGCCGTCGTCCGCAGTGATCGTGAAGCGGTAGGTGCCCGCATTCAAATACTGGACAGTTGTCCAGCGGGCCGACCAGTTGGTCGAACCGATACCCGGCCCTGGACTGAGCGTTCCCCAGTTGAAGACGACAACTGGATCAATCCGGCTAAAAACTGGCGTGCCGCTGAGACTAATGTTATTGAAGTAATTCCCGGTCCAGTTGGAGCCAGTATCGGCCAACGTCGCACGTGGTGGCTGGCTGACCACGTAGAGGATCAAGATCGCGACTGCGATCAGTATCCGGGACAATCGTCGGGCCATAGGGCGCTCCTACAAGTTGACGCGATTCGGCTACACTCAATTCTAGCCTAAAGGACAAAATCTGCGAGTGCGGGGAGACGTATGTAGGCTAATCGCCGGATTTCAAGGCGGATCGTGCGCGATCACTGCGTCGCCAGGAAGCCAATATCCCGCGATTCGACCAATTGAGTCCAGGAAACGTCGGTCTGCGCTGGCAGTTGCAGCGTGACTGTCACTACTTGCAGCGATCCGTCTGCCGACGCGGCAAGAGCGGGCGTAATTTTCCAGTCGGAGCCAGCAAACAGGAGACGAC
>DATGFK010000793.1:0-11333 GCA_035309185.1 Aggregatilineales bacterium | reverse complement strand
ATGTTGGCGGCACGTCGGGCCAGCAAACCACGTCGTTCGTAACTATCAACCGCATCGTAGGGCGGCATATCCATTAAGAAGCGGAAATATTCGCGGCGCAAGCTCTCCGCCCGGCGGCGGTTTTCAAGCCATTCGGGTAGTGGGGGTTCGCGTCCGCTGATCGTTGCCAGGTACGTTGCAATAAGCGCAACCAGTGTTTCCAAAAAGGCCCAGAATGGCACATTCCTGGTGCTAATATTGAGCGCCAGCGCCTGAAACGAGCCGATCAAGGTAGCAATGGTTGCCAGCACAATGAATGCGATCTGAATCAGGCGGTACTGGTTCTGTTTCTGGCTGGCTACGTAATCTCGATCCCGAAACAGCGGTAAGAGTTCCCTGTCCAGGACAGCCAGATCCTCACGAATTTTCTGTGCCGCGTCAGGAGTGGCCTGATTGAGAAAATTATCTAGCTGCACTGGATCGATCAATTGAAAATCATGGTTTTGTTTCGGAAAAGTGATCTGGGGAAGCTGGCGTATCCACTCCGCCAAATTCTTTCGATAGCCAGCCTTTTGCTGGCTAATCGGGGCACGGGCAGATGGTTGCCCTCCACTTGCGACAGTGTTGTTGCTCATCTTACTACTCCTTCGGATGGACGATCTTAACATCTAGTATACGCGAATCAACCCAAATGCAAACTCGAGGTGCCAGCACAAGCAGGCGGGCCATTGATTGCTGATGCCGGATCGACTCAGTATCCGATAAGCGCCAGCGGTGAATCTCCAGAGGCGAGGCCTGCCAGGGGCCAGCCCTCTTCGCTGCGCGCACGGTAGGACACATCAGGGATGTGGAAGGTCAACACCTTCCCGCTTCGGGTCAATACCGCTATGCTTTCCGCGCCAGCAACATTTATCAAGGATTGCCCCTTCAAGATCATGCCGCTGGAGCTACCCGGTGTCCGGCGCGGCTTGAAATCCGCCGAGGGCTGGATGACTAACCGGCCTTCGGCGGTGAGGAACGTCAGGTCGGTGTCGTAGCCAAAAGCAGCGAGTCCAAGCAGGGTATCACCCGTGGGAAGTTCCATGGCCTGGCTGCCAGAGGGCGCAATGGTTTTTTCGGGAAAGCGCGTCCAACGTCCCTTTTGAGACAGGGCAAACACGTCGCCGTTGTAAGATGGCGTCGCGCCAACAATGGGATCGCCAGGGATCAATTGGCGCAGGAGTTTCTCGCGTCGTTTGGCATGTTGCTGGGCGCTGCCAGCAATCACACTGTAGAGGTATCCGGCGCGGGTGTGTAGGAGGAGAAAACGGCTCTGCTCGATGTTTGAAAGCGCAATGATGGCGGCGACGTTATTGGGGCTTCCGAAGGAAATCGGCCCGCCGTCAGGAACGGGTAGCCCGGCGAGTGGGAGGATAAATGCCTGCGCCTCCGCCGTGATGATCAGTAACTGGGCATCCGGCTCACACACGAGCACTTTGACATCGTCCGGCATTGCCCGATTCACGCCCGCGCCGGACACGGCAGGCAGGGTCATCTCGATGCGATCAGGGCCGTAGACCAAGACATGCTTACTGGCACTGCCTTGCTGGAGGGCACTTTCTAGCTGACGCACACGCTGCGTGAGTTCAGAAACGGCTTCCTCTCGGTCAGCCCTGGCGGCGCTGGCTGCTTCGCCTCCCTGTTTGCGGCGGAGGGCAATCAATTCCCCTCGCAACGCCTCATTTTGTTTGTCGAGGAAAGCCAGCCTATCCGCTAAAAGGCGAATCAGATCGACGGCGGATTCCGGGTGCCTCTCAACTTCGCTCACCCACCATTGAGCGTCCTTTTTGTCGAGCATCACAGCCTCCCACACCTAAACAAGGGCGTTCAAGTATAAGTGCCTCGCCGTGACAGTGGAAGGGGCAAGTTTCAGGCGATGTAAATTGGGCGCTAAATTGGCGGGTTTATGCGGGATACGCCGTTCGGCTTATCTCTACGAGGCGGCGAACCCGTGCAATATCAACGGTGTTTTCGACTTTTCCATCCACTTTTAGATAGGTTCCCACCAGCACGCTGTCTGCAACCGACAGGAGGGTCAGCAAGTTCTCGTCTGTTATGCCACTGCCGATCAAGATCGGTGCATCGGGCGCACCCTGGCGCGCCGCAATCACATCTTGTAGATCCGTCGGTTTGCCCGTCGCTACGCCGCTGATCACCAGTGCGTCGGCGCCGCCGCGTTCCCAGGTGTCCATCGCAACCAGTTCCATCGGCTGGATGGCAAGCGGAGCAGCGTGCTTCGTCAGGCAGTCGGCCATAATCAGCACGTCGGAATCAAGCTGGCGCCGGTAACGTAGGATTTGCGCGGCCTGGCCTTCGAGAATGCCCTGGTCA
The DNA here is from genome assembly GCA_035309185.1 of Aggregatilineales bacterium. Classification (GTDB taxonomy): domain Bacteria; phylum Chloroflexota; class Anaerolineae; order Aggregatilineales; family UBA2796; genus DATGFK01. The sequence continues at coordinate 8,984 of DATGFK010000793.1, read as the reverse complement.
GCGAGCATCGCCCAGGAGAGCTGATTGATGCGCACCAACTGGCATCCACAGGCGGTAGCAATTGCTACGGCGCTCATGCCATCGTTACGCAGGACATTCACGCCAAGTGGCAGAGTCGTCCGCTGGCGGATCGCTGTGATGATGGACGACATCGCAGCAACTGTTTCCGGGCCGACCCGGTCTTTGAAGAACGGCGAGTCGAAAAAATTCTCGATCATGATGCCATCTACGCCGCCTTGCTCCAGGCTGTCAGCATCGCGCAGCGCGGCCTCAAGTACAGCTTTCATGCTGCCCTCGTAGCCGGGCGAACCCGGTAAAGCGCGGAGATGAACCATCCCAATTATTGGTTTATGAGAGTGAAACAGGCGGCTAAAACGTTGAGCGTCTCGGTACATGGGTATCCAATGACAAATGAGTTGACGGAATTCATAAATAATTTGTGAAGATTATAGCGAATTGCCAAATCGAGTGATATGATGGCATATACATTCGGTTATGGGAGTTTTTTGAAGGAACTTTTCTCCTTCAGTAGATGCGGTGGCCCAGTAAGGGTTGAACTTCACGGGTTCCCCACCACCCAATTTTTCCAGCAGTTTATGAGCAACCGCAAACGGATGATCTTCATTACCTCCACCTCTCATGCCACTATACATCGTCGAAAGGAATAGGATATGTTTCCGCTTGCGCACAGAAGCCGCGTGCGCCGTTTGGCGTTCCTGGTCATTGTCTTCCTCGCTATTGAATTTGTGGACGAGTTTATCTTCGGAGCGCGTGAGGCGGCCTGGCCCCTCATTCGATCCGAATTGCATTTGAATTACACGCAGATTGGTCTGCTCCTGGGTATTCCACTGCTTGTTGCGAGCCTGGTAGAATCCGGCCTGGGCATTCTGGCCGACGTCTGGAAGCGGAAGCTGATAATCGTCGGCGGTGGAATCGTCTTTGCTCTGTCCACCCTATTGGTTGCGGTCAGTCATGATTTTGGCCTCCTGGTCGTAGCTTTTATTATTCTGTACCCGGCGTCGGGTGCTTTCGTCGCCTTATCGCAATCCAGCCTGATGGACCTTGACACGGCCCGTCATGAACACAACATGGCACGCTGGACCTTAGCAGGTTCTCTCGGCGTCCTTGCTGGCACCGTGGGCCTGGGCCTGGCTTTGGGTTTCGGCTTGAGCTGGCGAACGCTGTTTGGGGTGACAGCCGCTATTGCCTTTTTCCTGGCGCTATGGCTGCTTGGACTGAAATTCGCGAAACCGTCCACCAGCGACAAAAAACCATCCACGTTCAAGGCGGGAGTTAAGAATGCGTGGGCCGCCCTTCGACGGTGGGACGTTCTGCGCTGGTTGATTCTGCTTGAGTTTGCAAACCTGGTGGAATACGTGCTGCATGGTTATCTTGCCCTTTACCTGGTTGATGTGGCCGGAATTAATCCCGCTCAAGCTGGCCTGATCATCGCCATCTGGGTCGGGGCGGGTCTGCTCGCCGACTTCCTCCTGATCCCCCTCCTGGAACGTGTGCAAGGCATGAAAATCATGCGTATCACCGTTGTCCTGGAGTTGGTGGTGTTCAGCGCGTTCATGGTGGTTCCAGGGTTGGTTCCTAAAGTCATTCTGCTCGCACTTTCTGGCTTTCTCACCCCGGGCTGGTATCCGATCCTCAGAGGAAAACTGTATTCGACGATGCCGGGACAAAGCGGTACTGTTCTCACACTGGACAATATCGTTGCATTGCCAGCAGCAGTTATTCCCCTCGCCATTGGATTTATCGCCCAGCGCTTTGGCCTGGAAATCGCATTCTGGTTCTTCCTGGTTAGCCCGCTGGCGCTGCTCATTGGGTTGCCGACGAAACCGGCTCAACATTCTCCTACAACTCCGGTTATAATTCCCGGCGAGGGCGCGGGGAAAGAGTTCGCAGAACCCTGATCCTGTAACATTCTCGACGGGAGTTCATTTGGTTCAATTGCCAATTCTTCACCGCTGGCGTGCGCTGGTGGCGATCAGCTTTATCGTGGCGCTTGGATTTGCCCAGGCGCCAGACAAAATCGCCACTGTGAATGACGATTCAATCACAACTTTGGCCTTCCAGCAGCGTGTGCGCTACACGCGCTGGTCAATCGGACAGCAGTTGAGCCAGGTCGCCCATCAAGACGGCCTCAAGGCGTTGACCGATTCCAGCAGCCCGTATAACAGCCAGTATATGCTCCTGAGCGATTCGCAAACGCTCGGCCAGCAGGTGCTGGACAGTCTGATCGCTGTGAAGCTTGTGCAGCAGGAAGCTGCCCGACGCGGCATCAGTGTGACCGACGACGAAGTGCAACAGCAGGTCGAAGCGTTCTTTGGTTACTCTCCAAATGCGCCTGGGGCTGCTCCGGCCATCCAGCCAGGCCAGACTCCGCAGCCCCCACCGAACCCGACTCAATTGGCGCAGGCCTTTCAATCTGAGCGGGATAATTACTTCGGGCAGGCGGGAGTCGCGGCCAAGATGACTCAAGCGGATGTACTGGCGATCTTCTCCGAACAGGCACTACAGATTAAAGTGTTCAAGGCACTCACGAGTGATCTGCCCGGCCAGGCCGAACAGATCCACGTCCGGCACATTCTTGTGGATAGCGAGGACAAAGCCAGGAATTTGCTGGCCCAAATCAAAGATGAAACCACATTCGCCTCCCTGGCCCAGGCTGATTCGCTGGACACGACGAATTCCGCGCAGGGAGGTGACCTGGGCTGGGCGGTGCGAGGGGTATACGTACAGGAATTTGACAGCGCAATCTGGAACGGCGCCCCTGGTCAGGTCATTGGCCCCGTGAAGACCCAGTTTGGCTTCCACCTCATCTACATCATCGCCCGCGAGGTGCGCCCCCTGGGTGAGATTGACCTGGCACGCGCTCGCGATGCGCGTTACCGAGATTGGCTCAAGCAAGCGCGCGCCAGTGCCAGTATCAAGATTGTAGATCAATGGCAGGGCCTGGTGCCGCTCGACCCCACGCTCCAGGATTTAGGGCTAACGGCGAACCCGTAGTTCTGGAAAGGCGGCCCATTAAACAAAAATCCCATACCGCCTTATTGCCCTTTGTTGTTAATCTCTGTCTAGGATTTGATATTTAAAAGGATTTTCGAGATGAGTCTTTCTGAGGCACAGCGTAACAAAATTGCCAGTTATGTTCGCAGCTATATTATTCGTACTGCTGAAAGGCACGGCCATCAAAATGCGACCTTCCGTGCCAACGCACGCTGGATGCACACCCTCAATGTTCGCCACAATTTGATGGCTATCCTCAAAGGCGAGAAAACCCCACCAGATGTACGAGATGTGTGCGAAGTAGCGGCATTTTTCCACGACGTGGATCACTACACTGTCCAGCTTGAGTATCATGCTGAACGCGGCGCGGAAACAGCAAGCCGATTCCTCACAAAAGAGGGATACGCTCCTGAGTTTGTACAGCGTGTCGCCTACATCATCCGGGAGCACAACCGTGACCTGGAAGATGACACGCCCGTGGAGCAGCAGGTTCAGCAGATCATTTCATTGCTAAACCTCGAAGCGCGAATGGTTATGGACGCCGATACGCTCGATAAGATCGGCGCCAGCAATATCCTGCAATCGGTGGCTTCGATGGCTTCCAGCAGCAACCGGCCCGTAGCGGAGGCCGCCCGCGAACTCACGTCGGGCTGGCCGTTGCAACGTGCTCGTTTGTGGAAAGAGATGCTTACTACGGCCACCGGACAAAAGATGGGCGCGCAACGCTTCGCCTTCTATGAGCGGTTCTTGAAGCAGATCGCCGACGAGATGGTCATGGACGATCCCTTCCCGGAGATCGCGCAAACTCAGGAAATGTCTGCTCTAACCTCATCGTAAACATCGTAGGTGGAACGTGGGGCGATCAACGGCTCGCCGTGCGGCAATCAGGCTTGCTCAATAAATCCTTCTCCTTGTAGTATAAGGGTGAACAGGAAGGGGATTTATGAGACATTCTATTCTTACATTGATCGCACTAGCGCTTGCCTCGGTGGCGTGTACTCTGGGCAATGCTGTCCCACCCACACCGACGCTGGTTCCTACGCCGTTTGCGCCCTCACCCACACTGTCGCCCTCGCCATCGGCGTCGCCAGAAGTTCCAAGTCCGATGCCGATGCCAACCCTGGTAGAGTCAGTATCCTTGCCAACCAGCACGGCGGTGCGGCTCAATTCTCAGCCAGGTTTTGTAAATCCTTCCGCGCCGACATTGATGTCCTTTCCAGGGCTGCCAACAGTGGCAAGCAGCAACGGCGCTTGGGCAGGCGACTCTGGATCGCCCCTTGCCCCCCGCACAGTGGATGTGGAGGGAGCGTCGTTGCAACTGCCTTCGGATGCCGGAAGTGTTCCCTACGACTATGATGTGAGTCGCAGCGGGCACAGCGCCGTGATCAATCAAGCGGGTACGTTGATCGTAGACGGTGCCGCGTATAATGGCAGTGGACATTTTGCCAACAAACGCTTTACGACAGTACGCTGGTCCCCTGACGGTCGCTGGCTGGCTTTTGTCGTATACACCGCTAGCGCGGAAACTGACCATCCCGGCTGCCCCGCTACCCACGACGACGGGCTATGGATCCTGGATTCCGCGACGCCGAATGCCTCCCCTCAACAGATTTATCGCCATCACTACAACCAGCCCTGTGACGGCGACCTGCGTACGGTTCAAGATCTGAGCTGGGCCTCGGACAACGATGCGATGATGCTCACGGTTCGATACCCGACGGGGTTAGCACTGGTGCTGGTTGGTAAAGGCGTTCACGCTGACGATCAGAAGGCTGGCCTGTTCAATCTGTTGACGTATGCGAGCGGCACGTGGCAGAGCGATGGGCAGGGCTATGTCACGGTGACAAACCGAACTAACCGGGCCTCTGTTTTGGGAATCCTGCATCGGGATGTGGGCCAATTCACGACGGTTGCCGACGGCGCCGCGCTGAACGTGTATATGCAAAACCCTGTGCAGTTGCCGGATGGTCGCTACGCCTTCCTGGGCAAGCCTGCCATTGCCGGACAACCTGTCACGTCAAGTGGACTCATGTTGTACATTCTCACGCCTGGCGGAATTCCAGGAGCCGTTTCGCAGCCACTGCCCGGCGACGTTATCCGCGCAAGTTGGAGTCCAAACCGTGCCGCAGTGGCCGTTGTGCTGAGCGGGCAGACCGGTTTGCTGACGTTTGTGATTACTCTGGATGGCACGATTCGGGACTATTCTGCCGATGCGCGCGGCTCCTTCGGCCCGCACTGGGGATCGTGAGTCCACATCATCCTTTAAACACAATCCATTAAAATAGCAAGGGAAGATGCCTATGGAGGAGCGCCGAAGACTATGAGTCTGCCGGATGAACCAATATCGCTACCCTTGTCAATCAGTGATCGCGGGAGTTTTGAGCGTCACACGATTGCCTACCATCGTGAGTTGCTCGTTCATTGTTATCGGATTCTTGGATCAGTCCATGACGCGGAGGACGCCGTCCAGGAAAGCTTTCTCCGAGCTTGGCGAAAGCTGGATTCGCTCCGCGAGCAGGCTTCCGTTCGCGCATGGCTATATAAAATTGCCACAAATGTCTCTTTAGACATGCTCGACAGGCGAAAGGCTCGCCTGTTACCTCCATCTATTTACCCGGCAGCCGATCCAAATGAAACGCTCCCGCCGCCAGTCGTGGAACCCATCTGGCTGGAGCCTTTACCCGATAGTTTCCTCGATGGCGCTAATAACGACGCCGTGTTGAACCCAGAATCCCGCTACGAATTGAAGGAGAGCCTCACGCTGGCCTTTCTGACTCTGCTTCAGGAGTTACCGGGTCGCCAGCGGGTAGTACTGATCCTGCGTGACGTCATGGGCTGGAAGGCGCAAGAGGTTGCCGATCTGTTGGATGTCTCGGTCGTTGCAGTCAACAGCGCTCTGCAACGTGCAAGGGCCAAATTAAACGGACAGCAGATTGAAAAGCCGCTCCGCGCGCTCAACGACAATACTGCCCGGTTGCTCACGCGCTATGTCTCGGCCTGGGAAGCCGCCGATTCGAGCAGCTTGATTGCCTTGCTCCGCGAAGACGCCATCCTGACAATGCCGCCTATACCAGCCTGGTACCGTGGGCGAAGCGAGATCAAGACACTTATAGAGAGCGTAGTTTTTGCTGGGAGGAGTGCTGGTCACTTTCGCCTGGTGTCTACATCGGCAAACAACGCGCCAGCCTTTGTTGTCTACGAACGGACTGCGAACAACACGTTCCATCCGACGGCGATACAAGTGTTGATGGTCAGAGATGATAAGATCGCACGGATGGACGATTTCATTGCCCCTGATCCAGAACTCATTTCTCGCTTCGAGCGTCCAGTTTTTGATTAGCCGATGAGTTTTCCATTCGGCAGCCGTCCTATATCATGTCACGCATTGCAGCGGCGATACGTGGCGAAACGACGGTTCATCAAAAAGGATGTGTGTGATGAGTTCAAATTCGGCAAATTCGGCAATCTATCTCCTTTCTATCCGGGGCACACTGGCTCCGAAAACGTTGGTCGCGGCACGAGACCTGCATAACCAGACTGCTGGCGCTCCGCAGAATGTGGCGGCGGCTCGCTCATTGGGAGACATGAGCCACATGGTTTATGTCCCGGTCGAACATGATGGTCATCCGTTCGGAGACTTTCTAATCCTCGACCAGTGGAATAGCCTGGATGGCCTGAATCAATTCTTTTCAAACCCCCACGTCCAGGAACAGGCTGGACAAATCTTCAGCCAGCGCGATCCCGTGGTATGGGCAGCGGCGGAAGGTTTTGCGTCGTACCACTTCCCTGCACCATACGGCAAAAACGACCGCTTCGTGGGCGTTGTCCGGGGCACGGTGCGTTCTCACGCCGAGGCACAGAAAGTCCATAACGAGATTATTGGGAAGTTTGTCAACAAGTCGCGCATGGCCGGGAATATGTCCCACGAAGCTTATCTGCGAATGGCTGCGCCTGGATCGCCCGAAGCCCTGGAATTCTTTGCCGTTGACGTGTGGATGGATGCTGAGGGCATGGGTAAATCCTACGAAGACCCTGAATTTCTGGAAGCCTTCGGCAAACTGTTCGCCTCAGAACCATCGGCTACGGTTTGGACCCACCCCGACGGCCAATGGGTGGAATGGTAAAGCGCCGACCTGATAAGCGCCGTTGTCCATATCGGGCCGACTCACTTGTCGGCCCGACTCTTGTCTGGCGTTGCTATCCCACTTAGAATGTCCAGGAACACAGAAACTACCGAGTTCGAGCAGGACATTCCAGCCGGAGGAGCCGTCAGCAATGGAGCGAACACCATCGGTTTACGTAGCGTATGTCGGTGGGACAATCGGGATGACCAAAACCGCAGGCGGTTATGCCCCTGCCCCAGGCTATTTGCAGCGACAAATGGCCCAAATGCCTGAATTTGCCGCGGAGTTGATGCCGCGCTTTACCATCCGGGAATATGAGCCGCTGCTCGACTCATCTAACATGATGCCGGACGATTGGCTACATATCGCCCGCGACATCACCGATCACTATTACGAATTTGATGGTTTCGTCGTCCTGCATGGGACTGACACGATGGCCTACACAGCTTCTGCGCTGTCTTTCATGTTAGAAAATATCGGCAAGCCTGTGATCGTCACTGGCTCACAGATTCCGCTTATCGAACTGCGCAACGACGCTCGCGCAAACCTGATTGATTCCCTGTTGATCGCAGGCAACTACCGGATCCCCGAAGTTTGCCTGTATTTCCACAGCCGCTTGCTGCGGGGCAACCGCACGGTCAAGGTCAATGCCAGCGGTTTTGATGCCTTCGCGTCGCCCAACTACCCGCCCCTGGGCAGCCTTGGGGTAGACATCAGTATTGATTGGGCAAGTGTTCTGCCAAAGCCATCGGAGGCATTGACATTATTACCCGTCACCCAGCCGCCCCGCGTCGGGCAGATACGACTATTCCCTGGTATCTCTGTGGAAGTGATCCACAATATCTTGCAGCCTCCTATCCAGGGGCTGATCCTGGAGACTTACGGCGCGGGCAATGCACCAGACAGAGATTCCGCGTTTCTAGACGCGCTGAAGGAAGCTAGTGATCGCGGGGTCGTCATCGTCAGTTGTACCCAGTGTCTACAGGGAACGGTTGACATGGACGCTTACGCGACAGGCAGCGCGCTTAAAGCCTGCGGAGTTATCAGCGGGTACGATATGACACCAGAAGCGGCGCTCACTAAACTCTACTATCTGTTTGGCCTGGGACTGGACGTAAAGGGTGTGAAGCTCAACATGCAGCGGAATATGCGTGGGGAACTCACAGGTATTTGAGGTTCTCGTCATCAAGCTTTTTTACTGTTTGGGCGTAAAAAATACACTATGGTTTCATTTGTCACAAGCAGAGAGTTCTAAATTCATTGCGAAATAATAAAACGCAACACGCTCGGCCCGACCCGCTCCAGGAGCGGCGGCCCCATCACCAGCGCCCCGACAATGACGGATGCGACTGCGGTCAGCAAGCTTGTGGCTGCGGCTACGTCCTTCGACACGCGCGCCATCGGGTGAAGATCGGGGCTGGCGAGATTGACCACCGCTTCAATGGCTGCATTTAGAAATTCCGCCATCCAGTTCAGCGTGATCATGATAATCAACAGCGCCCAGTCCATGGGTTGCAAACCCAACCATAGTCCAACCGCGAACACTGCCAGGGTCGCCACCGCCTGGATGCGCACGTTCTTCTGGTAACGCATGACATACAGCCAGCCAGCCAATGCATAACGGAAGCTCGCTAACCGGCTCTTGCTTATTATTGGGCTGAAATGATCGGGATTGGTGGAAAGTGTGGCCTGGATGTCCGGGTGCGGACGAAGCAAGCGGCGCAGACGATGAAGCCTGTGCGCTTCTTCAGGCGAAGGTTCGGCCTCTGGCGGATCAGTCGGCACGGGGATCTCCATCCAAGGCGCCAGGTATATCCACAGGCCCAAATGTAAAACGCGGTACGA
>DATGFK010000792.1:0-3144 GCA_035309185.1 Aggregatilineales bacterium | reverse complement strand
CCGGCGCAATTACTGGCACAACCTTCGCCGCCAGGCAGTCGCGGATCACGTCACCTCGTACTGCCGTCACCCGCCCGACTCGATCCAGGTCGCCATCAGGATGCGTGAGTTTCACGGCTCGCAGCAGCCCGCGATCCGCACCGTTGAAGCCCTGCGCCTCGACTCCGGCATTCACCAGTGCTGCCACGAGATCGACGTTGGATTGTCCGCACAACACCATCTTCACCAGCGACAGCGTTGCTGCATCGGTCACGCGCAGGCCGCCAATATAGTTTGCCGGGATGCCGAGTTTTTCCTGCAAGGCCAGGATCGCCTTGCCGCCGCCGTGTACGATCACCGGCAGGTCGTCCATCATTTTGACGGCCTGTGCCGTCCCGGCGATGAAAGCGGGATCGTCTAGCTGGTTTCCGCCAATTTTCAACACACGAGTCACAGCAGCCCCGCCGTTTCCGGTAGCCCCATCATCATGTTGAAGTTCTGCACTGCCTGGCTCGATGCGCCTTTACGGAGATTGTCTATGGCGCACGTAATTATGAACGTGTCGCCCACGCCTTCACTAATCGCGACGGCAGCGTTGTTCTTATGCGCGGCATCGTGGAAGCGCGCTACACGACCTTCGGGTAAGACATTCACCAGCGGCTCATCAGCATAAACGGTCTCGAACACCCTGCGCACGCGCTCCAGCGTCCAGCCGGATTTCAGGCGCACGTAGACCGTCGCCAGTAACCCGACATCTACGGGGACGAGGTGCGGCGCAAAGATCAGCGGCCCGGCGTCGGCCTGAAGTTTATGCAGCTCCTGCTCGATCTCCGGCACATGGCGATGCTTCCGCCCGATGCTGTAGGGCTTCACGTCGCCGTAGTCTTCCATAAACATGAATTCCTGCTTGAGCGTTTTACCTCCGCCGGAAACGCCTGTCTTGGTGTCAGCAATGATCGGATCGGTGGTCAAAGCGCCCTCTTTTGCCAGGGGATACAGCGCCAGCAAGGTCGCCGTGACGTGACAACCGGGATTGGCAATCGCCTTCGCGCCCAGGAGCTTTGCCCGGTTGATTTCTGGCAACCCGAATGGAGCGGGCAAAAGCTGCGGGGCCGGATGATCGTGGCCGTACCACTGTTTGTACACTTCGGGCGAGTCGAGCCGTAAATCTGCCGAGAGATCGATCACGCGCACCCCGGCTTCGACGGCTTTCGCCGCCAAGGCGCCGGACGGGCCATGCGGTAAACACAGAAACACGGCAGCCACCGAATTCAGCGGCGCGTCGGCAGATGGGATCAGCGTCACGCCGTCCAGCGTCTCTTTGGAATTTTCGGAGGTGGCAAAGGCAATGCGGGTGTTGGGATGATGCGAGAGCAATTCCAGCAAGACCTGACCGGTATAGCCGGTCGCGCCATAAATGCCAACCGGGTAGACCGGGGCCGTTGAGCGAGTCGGGCGAGTCTCTTCGAGCGCGACAACAGGCCGCTTGCCTGTCACGGGCAGCGATTGCCGGGTATCGCCTACGGAAACGAGGGGATCAATTTCTGGCAAGACTTCCTCCTGGGGGCTCGTGTTTAACTTTATCCTATCCTATGCTGCAAGCGATCTGCGATTTGGCTCCTGACACAACCCTTAGAAACAAAAAACCCCCGGACGAGGGTCTGGAGGGTTGTGTGTTTCTGTTGCGAAGCCCGGTTCTTAGTTTCTCCGGAGCGCGCAAAACAACCGCCCAGACTTATCGCTGGTGGTACGGCGCTCGCGGCGACTACGCGGTGGGAACGAGCAGACAGTCATCTTACGAAGGCTTTCAAACCCTGGAGCCAACTCCAAATGGCAAGGACGAATAACACAGCTTACAAACACTTCGAACGTAGATCAATTGTGCCTTATGCACGAACAGAAGTCAATCGCAGATTTCCAAGGAAAGTCCTGTGGGTCAGGGTCGTGGCAACTTAGTCCGAGTGACTCTGCGCGGACGGTCTAGCCGAAACAAGCCGCATTAGGCCAGCATGATCCGTACTGACGGAGACCACGGTCAGAATATCGCCTGCTTTCAGGCGAGTCTCGCCATGCGGCGCAATCGTCGAGTTCTGCCGCCAGATCGAGGCCACCACACTGCTAGACGGCCAAGGGACTTCACGCAACAACTTGCCATCCGCTGGTGACCCAGGCTGAACACGAAGTTCCGCGACCTGCGCGTGAGACAGGACTGCTAAGCGCACCTGATCGGTTCGAAACTGGGCTTCGGCACGTTGCTGAAGAGCCAATTCGTAGGCCCTGGCGATGTCAGCGCGGCGCAACACCCCGATGATCTTACGGGGATTGTCTTCGGCCACCACCGGCACACGTCCCAGGCCATGCTGTCCGATCAGATGCAGTGCCTTTGAGACCGGATCATCCGGCTTAACGGTGAGCACTTCGCGTGTGCAAATATCTCCGGCGGTGGAACTCTCCAGTTTTCCCGATTCACGGGCCGCGTTAACATCCTGAAGTGTAACGATCCCGTACAGGAAGCCTTCGGGATCGGTGACAAGCAAACCGTGGGTGTTCGTCCGGGCAAACTCCGCTGGGAGCTGCGAGGCAGGCAGATCGGCAGGAACAGTACGTGGTTCTACGGTCATCGCTGCACGTACGGTGACGGTTTGCATCAAGTCAATATCTCGCCCGCGTGGTAGCCGGACTCCCTTACGGGCCAGGGCATGATGGTAGATTCCATCTGGGGCCAATCGTTCGACCACGAACAGGCAAACTGCCGTGACCAGCATGATCGGCAGGATCAATTTGTAATCGTTGGTCAATTCAAAAAGCAGCAGGACTGCGGTGATTGGCGTACGGATCACTCCGGTCATCACTGCTGCCATGCCTGCCATCGCGAAGGCGGCAGGATCAGCATTGAGGGTGCTTCCAAAAACAATCAGAAAAATGCGCCCAAATGCGCCGCCCAGGGCCGCCCCGACAAAGAGTGACGGCGCAAACATCCCGCCGACGAAGCCCCCGCCCAGGCTGATCGTCGTGGCAAGCAATTTTGCTACAACCAGCGCCAGCAGAAGTCCGATGGTGAAGTCCACACTGTTCGCGTTCAGCATTGTGTTCATGGTCGCGCTGCCCGTGCCCATGACCTGCGGTAGGAACATTGCGATCACGCCGACGAGCGCGCCAGCCAGC
>DATGFK010000791.1:0-2980 GCA_035309185.1 Aggregatilineales bacterium | reverse complement strand
GGTTTCGCCCAGGGATCCCCTGGCGACCAGCCATGCTCGCGCCGTGCTGCCGAACCGCTATTCGCGCGCTGATGCGGTCGCCAACATCCAGGCGGCATCGTTGCTGGGACTGGCCTTTGCGCAAGGGCGCGGAGATTTGCTGCGGGTGGCGATGGCCGACCGGATTCATCAGCCTTATCGTGCTGCGATGTGCCCACTTCTGCCGCTGCTGCTTCCTTTGGCCGGGCAGCAGGGCATTCTTGGAGTGGCGCTGAGCGGGGCCGGACCATCGGTACTTTTGATTCTGTCCGGGAGGGACGCAATCCCCGGCGCAACTGGAGCGGTGACGCAAGCTCTGGCTGGTCACGCTGAGGTGGAGGTCGCAAATGTGGAGTTCGAGCGACTCGGCGGCGTAGAATCGTTTCAGGAATTGAGTTCCCAGGCGGCCAGTCGATCCTAGTTAGTTTGGTAACACAAGCACAGCTTTTTGGTGGGGTTGGCGGTGTAGACACCAGTGTCCGGCATCCCCCGTTAGTCATTACTTTTCCGATTACCTAAGATTTCTTGCATTTCGATTAGGGAAAACCTAGATTGACCGTGTGGGCAGTTCTGGGGGAGGGCTGCTCTAGCGCCCGTGATTCCTTTTAGGGATCCGGGCGCTTTTATTTTTCAGCATTTTACGAAGCTGCCGCCTTCCCGCCAATCTGGGCTATTGGCGACTCTGCGACTTCTGGCCATTCTTTGCATCTCATGAGATGGCAGTTGCGGTTAGACTGACAGTGGAGCTGGAACAATTTCTGGTCGGGACCGCGAGGAGAATCATGGCAGGAAACGCAGTGGTGGAAGTGAGTGACGCAACCTTTGACAAGGATGTGCTGCAATCGGAGCAGCCTGTTCTGGTCGATTTCTGGGCAGTCTGGTGCGGCCCGTGTAAGGCGATCGCCCCGATCGTGGACGATCTGGCTACGGCCTATGCCGGCAAGCTCAAGGTTGCCAAGGTGAACGTCGACCAGAATGGCGCGACGCCCTCGCGATATGGCATTCGCGGGATTCCCGCGCTGCTCCTTTTCAAGGGCGGCAAGGTCGCCGATCAGATTGTAGGTTATGTGCCGCGCGAAGTGATCGAAGAGAAGGTCAATCGCGTATTAGCGCTCACTCCCAGCAGCGTCGCCTAAACGGATTTACGGGACAGATCACGGTCCGGCTCAACGCCGGACCGTTTTCGTGCACGTAATCGGCGAAAAAGCATCCTCGGGGGCCGAAGCCCTTTTCGATTGGCTTCAGCGGCGCGATTGAGGTCGTGCCCTTTCACAAAGCGTCTGCACTGGAGTTTTTCCGCAGCCTGCGAAGCCCCTACACTTCTAATCCCTACCTTTCAATCTCGTGTCCCTCAAATTAGATCTCATTTACTTCAAACATTTGGGTTGACATCCGACCTGAGTGGTGCCATGCTTTGGTCGGATGACTACCCAAGCGAACAACGACGACCGAATTGCTCTGTTGCAGGGGACACTGGACCTGCTCATTTTGAGGACGCTGGTGCTGGGGCCTTGCCATGGGCAGGGCGTGGCGCGATCAATTCAGCGGCAGTCCGAAGAGGTCTTCTTTGTCGACCATGGCTCGCTTTATCTGGCCTTGCAACGGCTGGAGGACAAGAAGTGGATCAGCGCGGAATGGGGCGTGAGCGAGAACAACCGTAAGGCGCGGTTTTATTCGCTGACGCCGAAGGGCCGCGAGCAGCTGGTGGAGAAGACGAGTGAGTGGGAGCGGTTGACACGGGCGATGGGATTGATTCTGAGCAACGGGGAGCCAAGCGGCGAGGAGGCGTAGCCATGTTCAGGCGTGAGCGCAAGGCGGATGATTTTGCGGAGGAGATCAAGGCGCATCTTGAACTCGAAGCGGATGAGCTGAAGCGCGAAGGCCTGAGCGAGGACGAGGCCCGGCGAAAGGCGCGGCGCGAGTTCGGCAATGTAAGGCTGGCGCAGGAGCGGTTCTATCTGCGCGGCCGGCTGGTTTGGCTGGATAATCTGTCACGTGATTTTCAGTTTGCGCTTCGCCAGATGCGCCGTTCTCCCGGCTTCGCGATTGCGGCTGTGCTGATCCTGGCTCTGGGGATTGCCGCCAATGTCATCGTCTTCGGCGTTGTGCAGGCCTTGATTCTGCGTCCCCTGGACGTGCCGCATCCGGATCAGGTGATGACGTTCGCTCCGCATGATGGCGGGTACCCTGTGGCGTCCTTTCCTGAAGTGCGCGATGTGCGCGATGGCAATACGGTCTTTTCCGCTGTCGCCGGCGAGAATCTGCAGGTCTTTGGGTTGGAGGTGGATGGCGCTACCCGGCCTATCTGGGGCGATGAGGTGAGTGGACAGTTCTTTGAGGTGATGGCGATCAGGCCGTTTCTCGGGCGACCGCTGCAGCGTTCGGATGATGACCATCCTGGCGCCTCTGAGGCGGTTGTGCTGTCGTGGCCGGCATGGAACAGTTATTTTGGCGCGAATCCGAGCGTCGTGGGGAAGACGGTCCGCATCAACAAGCATCCGTACACGATCGTTGGCGTAACTCCGGAAGGCTTCTATGGGACGCAGAAGTTTTTGCAGCCGGACCTTTTCGTTCCTATGGCGAACGAGGCATCGCTGGACGGGGTCAACTGGCTGGAGGATCGCCGCCAGACGAATGTCTTCCCGATCGTGCGCATGAAAGACGGCGTTACACGTGCCCAAGCTCAAGCTGAGCTGGACACGATCGCAACCCGCATTCAGCGGTTGGACCCGAAGGAGGAGGATGGGCTGGCGTTCAAGCTGGCGCCTCCTGGGCTGATCGGCGATTTTCTGGGCAGGCCGGCGCGCCGTTTTATGGCGGGTGTGATGGTGCTGGCGGGAATTCTGCTGCTGGCGGCCTGCGCCAACCTGGGCAGCCTTTTTGCCGCGCGGACGGCAGACCGCACACGTGAGATTGCCATCCGCATAGCTCTGGGATCGAGCCGTTGGCGCGTGATCCGCCA
>DATGFK010000790.1:0-2098 GCA_035309185.1 Aggregatilineales bacterium | reverse complement strand
GATCATGGAGCCGACATTGATGTTCGCGATGATCAAGGTCATACTCCTTTGCACATTGCCATCGATTCTGAACTAACGGCGGCGATAGATTTGTCGGATAGTCTGGGCTGCCATATTCCGGCCTGCGCAGTCGTATCTGCGTTTCTGATCCACAGGGGAGCAGACATAAATGCAGTTTCCGCCGATGGTGCAACACCCTTAGACTGGGCTGGTCAACACAAATCAATAAAAGAAATCCTACTCGAACGAGGAGCAGTACCCGGGAAATAGAGCAACGAACAATCCGTATCCAAGTGCGAGATAATCTCACTCCACTACCGCGTTATGGCTTGCCTACAAACGTCCGAATGTAGTTGATCGCGTCCCAGCGCTGCGCATCGGTGAGGTTTTCGCCAAAACCTGGCATGGAACTGCCTTCCATGCCCCGCGCGATCCAATCGAACAACTGGCCGTCGCTGGGGCCGGGCGGGATGATGCTGTGGAAGTTCGTAGGCGGCGGTTTGAGGAAGCGTCCTGCGAAGCCATCACCTGCGCCGTTATCGCCGTGACAGGCCAGGCATTGTTTCACGTAAATGTCCTGCCCACGTGCCAGTGATGCGGCGTCAGCCGGGATCGGGTTTTCCGTGACCGGGATCGCGTACATGCCCACTGCGAAAGCGCTGGCCGTCACCGTCAGGCCGAGCAACAGCGCCAGGCTTGCCAGTGCCGCGCCAAGCCCATTGGCCCAGGTGCGCATACGCTTCAACCGCCGCCCGATGAGGTACAACAGCAGGCCAACGATCATGATCTCCAGGCCGGAAAGTGCCCTTGATGGCGCTACCAGAACGGGGCTGGTCGGCAGTTGATTGATCGAGACGATGGGCATGGTCAACTCGGTACGCACGTCATCCTGGCCGCTACGACGGATCAAAACCTGGATCACCCACGTGCCGATCATCGAGATATGTCCGCCCTGCGCGACGAAGTGCCCATCTTGCGAATTGCCGACTGGCACCGCGTCTGCCTCGGAATCGCCCATATCGTGTTCGCGCATCGAAAAGATCAGGGCCACTTTTTCGAAGTTGCTGGCATTTAGCGGCCTGTCAAGCTGGCCTTTAAGGTAAATGTCGAACGTATTCAGCCCTGGCAAGCCCGGGTTGGCCGCCAGGAGTATCCGCACGTCGCCCGCTTGCCCGCGCACCACGGAACCCGATCCGAAGGCTTCGTGCGCCGGTGGCAGGGTAGTCAAGATGCCTGTGACCAGGAAGATCGCTGTCACCAGTGCGATCTCGACGGCAACAGTTTTCAGGATGAGTCTGCGCCAGGGGAAGATCGCACGTTCCGCTTCGGGCACAGTTGTGGCCTGCTGCATTCGGCGCTTCACCACCAGCAAATTGATGGCGGCAGTTGCCAGCAGCGGCAGGAGCAGCGCACTTTTTAGCAGCAGTGTCAGGCCATAGGCCGTATCTATAAGATTGTCGAGGTTAACGACTTCAAAGAAACCCTGGATCAGCCCCGTCACGGCGATCCCGGCCACGCAGACGGTTGCCAGTTGCGAAAAGCGGGCGACGAGGAGGGCTGTGGTTTGGGCCGGCTGGGAGGCCACCAGTGTCATGATCAGCGCCACGAGACCGCCCATCCAGACGCCTGCAAACAGGAGATGCAGCCAATCGGCAGCGACGGGCAGGGGCGGCTGCGGCGTGGCTGCGGCGTGGCTGTTCAGGCTTGTGGTGAACAACGTAAGTGCGCATAGGACGCAGCCGGTTAGCCAATAGCTCCCGGCTTGCATTCCGGCCCACACTCTTGCCTCCCGAACTCTCAGCAGAAGCCCCAATGCCGCGATCAAGGCCAGGCGCAGCCAGAAGATTAGACCATAACGAGTAGTAAATAACAGCGCGCCAAGCCCATTGGCCGCCAACGGATCGCCGCCAGAGGCCGTAGCCGCCTCGACCAGCGCGGCCAGGATCGTCACGATCAATAGCACCAGCCAGCTATCGGTGAGCAGGCGATCAAGGGCTGGCGCATGGCTCTCGATTCCTGACGGGCGCAGCACGAGCGGGACGAATGCAAAGCCGCCCATCAGGAGCGCCAGGGCCAGGTAGCCTATCCAGCGTGTGAC
>DATGFK010000789.1:0-5105 GCA_035309185.1 Aggregatilineales bacterium | reverse complement strand
TCGGAAATAGGATAGCCATAATGATCAGCACTATGAGCAATCCCGTGATCACTCCAAGAACCAGTATCGTGAAAAGAACTCCGCTTCGTCGCATAACTTTATGCGCAAATGTCCTAGCACCTCAGCGCGGACAGGAAAATATCCGCGATCCGCTCCGCAATCTGCTTGCCGGTGAGCCGCCCGCCGGGCCGGAACCACACACTGACCCAGTTATCCGCGCCGAGCAGCGCCTTCGTAAAGATCCCCATATCTACGTGCCGGAACAATCCTGCCGTGATTCCGTCCTCCACCACACGCCGGTAGCGCTTCTCAAATTCATCACGGCGGAGCAAAAAAGCATCTTTCCCTTCAGGGTTGTCGGTCAGGTCAAGGGCCGCGTGCAGATCAAAGACCATCGCCGTGCCGATAGACACGTTATCCGTAATGCCGATGATGTGCGCCTCGATCAGATGGCGCAGCGTCTCGTCGGGCGGTGCGCCAGCGGCGATTACGGCGTCCACCTCGCGCAGCACGGCATCTATGCCCGCGTTCAGCACTGCCAGCAGCAGATCACTCTTGCCTGCCGGGAAGTGATGGTACAGGCTGCCTGCTGTCAGGCCAACTTTGGAGGCAATGTCGGCCATTGTCGCGCCCAAGTAGCCTCGTTCCTGGAAGACTTCAGCGGCGGCAACCAGTATCTCGTCCCGGTTGACCGTCTGGTCGGCTGGTTTTCGTGCCACTCAGTTGCCCATCTCAAAATAATCAAACGTTCATTTGATTATAGGTTAAAACGCACAATCGTGTCAAGTGCGTAGTCTGTTACGGTACAGGAGCGTTGAATTGGGTAAAATACGGATCGTGTTCAATTCCTAAGCATCAGGGCAAACTTCTATGGCACTGGACGCAATAATTTTCGATTTCGACGGCGTGATCGTCGACACCGAAACGCTGGACTATGAACTGTGGCGGGAGTTTTACGCGCAGCACGGGCTGGAGCTTGACGTCGCCCTGTGGCTGTCGCGGGTGGGCGGAATCGAAGAGGCGGGCTTTAATCCTCGTTTGCACTTCCAGGAACTGACCGGAAAAGTGCTCGATGAGGCGTTCCGAAAGACTTTCTTTGATACATGGTGGATAAATTGCACAAAGCAGCCGGTTCTACCGGGTGTGCTGCCGCTGCTGCGTCAGGCCCGCCAGAACAAGATCAAACTCGGCGTGGCATCCAATTCTTCGCGGCAGTGGGTGGAGGGGTTGATGCGGCCCCACAGTCTGCTTGAATATTTTGACTGCGTGCGAACACGGGATGACGTCGCCAATCCCAAACCTGCGCCGGATTTGTATCTGAGTGTGGCCGCATGTCTGGGAGTTGATGTCAAACACTGCGTGGCGATTGAGGATTCACCCAATGGCATTATGGCTGCGCAAAGTGCGGGGATACGTACAGTTGCGGTGCCGAATCCACTCACGACGCGGCTGGTCTTGCCAGAAACCGCGCTAACATTGCGTTCCCTTGCCGACTGTACCCTACACGATCTACAGTCGCTTATTTAGAGTTGTTCTGAGCTAATCTACGCGGCGCAGAACGGCCAGCACTTTACCCTGGATCTCGACCTTACCCTTATCCACATAAATCGGATCCATCGTGGTATTGGCGGGCTGCAAACGCACGCGGTCCCCTTCATCGAAGAAACGTTTGAGTGTTGTTTCGCCCCGTTCATTAAGCCACACGGCAACCATTTCACCGTTGCGGGCCACATCCTGGCGCTTCAGCACAACAATGTCGCCTTCGTTGATCATGGCGTCAATCATCGAAAAGCCAGAGACGGTCAGCGCGTAAATTTCGGACGGGTCAGTATTACCGATCAGTGCGCGTGGGACGGGCATGGTTGACTCTTCGTCGTAATAGTAACCAAAATCGTCACCCGGATGTGGGGTCGGCTGACCGGCCATGATCTGACCCACCATCGGCACATTGAAGAAATTCGAGTAGGTATCCTTGTCCTCCGCGACAACGCGAATGCCGCGTGAGACATCTTTGGAGCGGCTAATGAAGCCCTCTTTGACAAGTTTATTGAGATTGTAGTTTACTACGGAAGTCGAGTTAATATTAACTGCGGCTCCAATCTCTCGAATAGTAGGCGGATAGCCGTGCTTATCAGAGAACTGGTGAATGAATTTATAGATAGCTTTTTGGCGTTCTGAGAGGGATCCAAGATCCATAGCGTTATTCTCCGGTCTGTTTCCAGACCATACGTTCGATTACCTAGCCGCATTATAGGCCGAACGTATGGTCTGAGTCAAGCAATTCGTTTATCACTTTTATACACAATGGAAGGAATCATCGCACTATGAGTATTAAAATCACCTGGTTGGGCCATGCGGCGTTTCATTTGAAAATAAACACAACCAGTGTGCTGATCGATCCTTTTTTGAAAAGTAATCCATTGGCTCCTTATCCTCCGGAACAGGCTGAGGCTGATTTCATCCTCCTTACACACGCTCACGCCGACCACCTGGGCGATTCAATAGCAATTTCCCATCGCACCAATGCTATCGTCGTCGCGGTGGCCGAAATTGCGCACTGGGTGGAAGAGCAGGGCGTGGCCCACAGTCACGCGATGAATGTGGGTGGTGGTTTTACCTTCCCGTTTGGACACGTCAAGTATGTCATGGCCGAGCATAGCTCCTCGTTCCCTGACGGCAGCTATGCGGGCCTCGCTTGCGGAATCGTCATCAGTGCCGAAAAGAAACGCCTGTACTTTGCCGGAGATACTGCGCTATTTGGCGACATGAAGCTGCTTGCCGATCCCAAAATAGACGTTGCTTTTCTGCCCATTGGCGACAATTACACGATGGGGCCTGACGATTCAATCACGGCGACCAAATGGATTTCGCCGGATGCAGTATTTCCCATTCATTACAACACCTGGGCAAGTATCCAACAGGATGCAGGAAGCTGGGCGCGGCGAATCAACAATGAAACGCAGGCACATGCTATCGTTCTCGATCCTGGCTCCAGTTTCTCGCTCTAAATTGATCGTTCTCAATCTGGCTACCCGCATCCGAGCCGTGATTAGACGACAGCAGGTGATCCGCAACCGGGCGCTTTGCTGACGGTTCCGACACAGAAACTTGACCAATACGCGGACGGCAAGTAAACTGTCGGGAGATTTTATTAGCGTCCTGAAACAGAAACGCCCTCTCTCGGAGGTTCCGATGACTCGAAAATTCCACCGTTTAGTCAAAAGCGTAGGGGTAATGGCTGTCCTGGCGCTTGTGCTGGCCGTTATGCCAGTACAAGCTGCCTTTGCACAGACTCCCGTGCCTGCCACGAATGCAGCAGCAACCGTCACCGTTTTCCGCGCTGGTTTGTGGGCAGGGCCAGGTCGTGGCTTCTGGATACTCGGCTCTGCGCCGCGAGGTATACAGCTTCCAGTTTTGGGCGTTACTGCTGACAGCCAGTATTGGCAGGTCAATGCCCAGGTTGGCAGCCAGCTCACGGTTGCCTATCTGCGCGCAGGGGATGTCACGGTAAGCAATTCGGGCAGTGTCCCGGTGATTAATCCAGGCAACATCGGAACTATTCCGACGGGAATCGTCGTGTTGCACACTGGACCTGGCGTAGATTCGCCCGTAGCCGGACATATCAGCCGCGGGATGCAGTTCTACGTCATCGGGCAGCGTCCTGATGGGCAGTGGCTGAATATCCGCTGGCGCTTCGGCAAAGCATGGATTAAAGCGTCCCTTGCTTCAACTTCTAGCACAAGTGCCCCCGCTTTGACGGGTGTAGCACGCGCAATCGTCAATGCTGGGGCACTTAACATCCGCACAGGGCCTGGGATCATTTTTGCAACACTTGGCTCGGTGCGCGGCGGAACGGTACTGCCCATCATTGGCCGCTCCAAAGATGGTATCTGGCTGAACGTTACAAGCACATTTGGCAACGGCTGGGTGAACGCGAATTTCGTCATTACGCGCGATTACTTTGGCAGCGCGCCCATCACTACCGCTTCCGCCAACGGCGCCGCGACGCAAACGACCTTTAAGGCGCTGGGTGGCTCGGTCAATGTCCGCAGCGGGCCGGGTGTAGCCTTCACCGTCGTCTTTACTGCCGACGCAGGACAGGTATTTACTATCCTGGGCCAGAGCAAACTGGGCTGGTGGTACATTCAGGGCACGAAGGGCAAAGGCTGGGTAAACAAGCAGCTCGGTCAGGCCAGCGGTGACGTGGCTGGCGTGCCATTCCTGGACTAAGCGCCCTGAACTGAAAATCTGCTAAACCATTGCCGGGCGTGTTTTTGACGATCACGCCCGGCTTCTTTATGTGCAACGACGACAGTCGTCAGCGCGAAACCTTATCCGAAAAATCTTTCTTGTCAGCAATCAGTTGCAGCACATCGGCACGGGTCAGCCGGAATAGATCGCCGGAGATGCCGAGTTTCAAGGCGCTCATGGCAACCCCATACTCCAAACCCAACGCAAAATCATTTTCCAGCAATCCACAAATGACCCCGGCGGCAAATGCGTCACCTGCGCCAATCCGATCAATGAGCGTCGCACGATAGCCGGGTACTTCATTGATTTTCCCGGCAGAAAGGCCGATGGCGCCAGCCTCGGCTAACGTCATGACGACCTGCGTCACGCCAAACCGATTTTGCAGAGCGCGCAGCATTTCTGCGGGCGTCCCTTCAATCTGAAAAAGAGTGGCTGCGTCCCGCCGCGCCACGATGAGGGTACTGGCCCGCTCCAGGAACGGTCTGAGCTTACTCCCGCAGTCCTCTGCGTCCCACAGCCGCGCCCTGAAATTCACGTCGAAGACAATAGGGATCTTCGCGGCATTGGCCCGGTCAATAATTGCCCCTGTCAATGCGTAACAGCTTTCGGAGAGCGCAGGCGTGATGCCCGTCAGATGTACCATCCGCGCCTGCTCGATCTGCAACAGGTCAAAGGTGTCTGGCCCCATCTTGCTGGCGGCGCTGTTCGCGCGGTCATAGACGGCCCGCGTGGGACGCTGGCTGACGCCAAATTCCAGGTAATAGGTGCCGAGACGATCTTCGTTTGTCCAGGCGATAGCGGAACAGTCCACGCCATATCGTGCAATCTCGTCGGAAACGCGATGTCCCAGTGGA
>DATGFK010000788.1:0-8223 GCA_035309185.1 Aggregatilineales bacterium | reverse complement strand
CTGTATTTCATTCTCGCCACTGGCCCAGGGGTTGCTCACAGACCGCTATCTAGGGGGAATTCCGGAAGGATCGCGGGCCTCCAAAGCCTATAGTTTCTTGCAGCCGGACAAGATCACCGATGAGCGGATGGCTCAGGTTCGCCAGTTGAACGAGATTGCTAAAGCACGCGGCCAAAGCCTTGCCCAGATGGCGCTGGCCTGGGTACTGCGCCATCCTGGCATGACCTCGGTGTTGATCGGCGCCAGTAAGGTCGAGCAGCTTGACGACAACGTTGCTTCCCTGAAAAACCTCGCATTTAGCGGCGATGAGTTGGCGGCTATTGATCGTATTGCAGGAGCGTGATGGAGCGTCGCGATGTCGAAGACAGCGGAACGTTGGCGTCTGATCGTTGATTCACCCTGCGACGGGCCAACCAATATGGCGATTGACGAAGCCATTCTTGAGGCTGTTGGCAGAGGCGATATGCCACCAACGCTCCGCCTGTTTGCCTGGGAGCCTGCTTGCCTGTCGCTGGGTTATGCTCAGCCCGCCGCGGACGTTGATGCGGAGCGGCTGGCCGCGCATGGCTGGGATATTGTGCGACGCATGACGGGTGGCAGGGCGATCCTCCACACCGACGAACTGACCTATAGTGTTGCACTGCCCCAGGCCCATCCGCTGGTTGCAGGGACAATCCCGGACAGTTATCGGCGTCTGAGTATGGCCCTCCTCCATGCGCTGGAGCGGTTGGGTGTGCCCGCTCACGCGGACAAAGTTGAGAAACTTGCCGGTACGGCAGTCTCTCGTCCTGGGCCGGTATGTTTTGAGGTGCCATCCAATTACGAGATCACGGCGAACGGGAAAAAGCTGATCGGCAGCGCGCAGGTACGCAAACATGATGCAGCCCTGCAACATGGTTCCCTTCCACTTCAAGGTGACCTG
This sequence comes from Aggregatilineales bacterium, assembly GCA_035309185.1. Lineage (GTDB taxonomy): Bacteria > Chloroflexota > Anaerolineae > Aggregatilineales > UBA2796 > DATGFK01. The sequence goes on along the minus strand of DATGFK010000788.1, from coordinate 7,301 downwards.
GGCCGGATCTGCGACGCCCTGGTGTTCCGTGATGAAGCGGCGCGCCAGGATGCGCGCAGCAGAGTCACCCAACGGGCAACGACATTGCTTGAAACCTTACAGCATTCAGTGACGTGGGAAGCAGCCGCCAATGCCGTCCGTAGTGCGTTCGCGGAGACGTTCTCCCTGGAACTGGAAGAGGCTGGCCTATCTGCCTTTGAAGTCCAGCGGACACGGGAACTGCGACGCGCTCGTTACGCCTGCAACGACTGGACATGCAAACTCTAGCCGGGGCGAAGCGAACAGTAATTCAGGCCACGCCTGGCGAGTCATTTCTCCGCGCATGGTCTCATGGAGAACCCTGGCGCATTTCACGCGGAGGCACTACAATCAGCATCAGGTGGAGGGGGATGCGATGCGGTACGTCCACAAATTGACTCGCGTGGCGGTTGTTCTGGCGGTTGTTCTGGCGGCTGTCCTCCTGGCGCTACCAGGACTGGTGCAAACAGCGTTCGCGCAAACTGGTCAGGCTACGCTGGTGGGCCGTGCCCTCCTGCCCGCTGCAACCTTTGCCAACGATCCGAACCAGTCGCAGCCCGCCGCACAGGCGTCTGCTCTCGCCAATCGCAAGAACATTAACGGCCTAAAAGTCCCTTTCGACTCGCAGCCGGTGGGTGGTTTCGTTTCTATTGTCCCAGGTAAATATCAGGGCGATTGGTATGCCCTGACTGACGGAACGTTCGACACTGCGGCGAACAGTGGCGATTTTCTCCTGCGTTTGTATACCATTCAACTGGCATGGGCCACGGCCAACGGGGGCGACGGTACTGTAAGCGCGGGAGATTGGATCACTTTTGCAGACCCGGCAAAGAAAGTCACCAAGCCTATTCAAAAAGCAAATGTCCAGGGCCGTCCCCTGACCGGCGCGGATTTTTCCCCACGTGCCGCGCGAATGGTGGATGACGGCACTATCTGGGTCGCAGAATCGAGTATTCCATCTCTGTTACATTTCGACGCCCGGGGCCAATTGCTTGAGGCGCCTATTCCCCTCGGCACAAATGGTGTTCTGGGTGGGCTGGCGAAAGCGGTGGACGGTAAATCGCTGCTGGTGGCACAGCGCACCGATTCCCAGACTGTGAGCCTGCGTGCCTTCGATACGTCAGCCAGGAAGTTCAGCGGCGATACACTGACAATGCAGCCTGCTAACACGGCGGATAGCATCAGTGGCCTGACGCTGATTAACGATCACCAGGCGCTGTTCATTGAGCAAGACAACCAGGAAGGCGCTGCCGCGAAAGTCAAGCAAGTGTTCCTCGTAGACCTTAGCGCCAAACCTCCCACCAGGACACTACTGGTAGACCTGCTAAAAATAAGTGATCCCAACAACATTTCTGTGTCCAATGCGTTCCCCAAAGTTGCTTCTGCGGTAGGATTAGGCGCAACGTTCAAGTTCCCGTACAAAGATGTTTCCAGTGTTTACCCGCAAGACGGGCAAACGTTGGTTGTGGTCAATGACAACAACGTGCCTTTCGGCCTGGGACGCAGTCCCAAACAGGCTGACGATAGCGAATTCATTGCCGTGCAACTGCCACAAACGCTTCAAATCGATCCAAAGTTTGCTTTGCCCCATTGAAAGCATCATTGCCAGCATGTCTAGAAATCGTTGAGGAAATCCTCCCGTGATCAAATCCACTGACCGTTTTGCTAATCTGCTGGAGCAGTTAGCGAACCGCAAACAGCAAGTTTATGACTATCTCTTCAAGAGCGAGTATGCGGCGAAATTCGCGCCGCCGCACATTAAGGATGCCGCTTTTAGTTACCTGAAACTTGGCGGCAAATCGCTGCGTCCGGCAGTGCTGATGATCAGTTGCGGCGCTGTCGGTGGTGACGAACAGGTCGCAATTCCGGCAGCGGCTGGGATTGAGGTCTATCATACCTGGACGCTTGTCCACGACGATATCATTGACCGCGATGACCGTCGGCGCGGCGCTCCGACGGTTCACGTCGAATTTGCCGCGCGCGGCGCGCAGGAGTTTGGCTTCAAAGATGGCGAAGCCGAACATTATGGTCACGTAATTGGCATTCTGGCCGGAGACGTACAGCAATCCTGGTCTTACATGCTCTTTCACGAAATGTACAAGAAGTACGGCATTAATCCCGCACTGGTGCTGAACCTGGTCGGAGAGTTAGCCACCCATGTTCAACTCCTGCTGGTCGAAGGCGAAACGCTTGACGTTCAGTATGCCAAACGCGATGTCGTCGCGTTGTCCGAAGACCTTGTTGTAGAGATGCTGCGCAAAAAGACCGGTGTGCTGTATGAGTTTGCCGGGCGCGCAGGCGCTACGATTGGACTTGATGATGCCACGATGAAATCGCCCATCATTAGCGACATCGCCGAATTTTGCAGCAAATGTGGTACGGCCTTCCAGTTGCAAGACGACGTTTTGGGCGTGGTCGGCCAAACCGCGCAGACCGGGAAACCGGTTGGTGCCGATATACGCGAAGGCAAGAAGACCTTAATCGTTTATCGCGCCCTGTTGAACGCCACAGATGATCAAAGGCGGGTACTGCTTTCGACAATTGGAAACCTGAACGCTACCACCGAACAGATTGAGCGGGCGACGAAACTTCTTCTCGATCTGGGTGGGGTCGAGTACACGCAGAATCTGGCGACCCGCATGGTCGAGGAGGCCATCACTCACATCAAGGATGTACCGCCCTCGTCCAACAAAAACTTGCTGCACGAGTGGGCTGAGTATCTGATTGACCGTGCGCGATAATCCTTGATCGCCTGGCACACTTTATCACGGCAAATTTATGCGCATTGCATTTGTCTATAACGCACCAACCGAAGACCTTCTGCTGGAAAACGCCGAATACACTATTAACATGGCGGATTCCTGGGAAACAATCCAGGCTGTAACCGAGGCGTTGGAATCGGGCGGACACTCCGTCACGGGCCTCAATGCCGATGTTCACCTGCCGGCTAAACTGAGTGAGGCCGCGCAGGATGGACGTTTCGACATCGTGTTTAATATCGCGACGGGTATGTATGGCACGCTGCCGCAGGTTCATGTCCCGGCGATGCTCGAATACCTGCGGATTCCACATACAGGCTCACCGATCCTGGCCGAAACGCTCTGCCACCATAAGCCTACAGTCAAACTGGTGTTGAGGGCTGCAAAACTCAACACCCCCGCTTCGCAGTTGTTCACTCACGGAGACGAACCAATCACGGCAGACCTGCGCTTTCCGCTCATCGTGAAGCTGCCCGCCGAGGGTGGAAGTTTGGGTATGGATTACAACTCGGTTGTGGACGACGAGGCTGCGCTTCGCATCCAACTGCACAGGATGATCGGCACCTATCATGAAGGGGCGCTGGTCGAAGAATACCTGGATGGTCGGGAGTTCACTGTGCCGGTGCTGGGCAACGACCCGCCCTACACGCTTTCTATCGGTGAACTCCATTTCTGGGGCGAACGGAATATTCGCCTGGATGAAGCTGATCCTACGACCCTGGAACGCTTGAATAAAATGACCGGGCAGAACATCCCATTTGTAGCAACGGCCTGCGAAACTCGCGCCCCGGCGGACGTAACGCCTGGCCTGGCTGCCGAATTGCAACAAACCGCGCTGAACGCCTATCGTGCTATTGGTTGCCAGGACTGGGCGCGTGTTGATCTGCGTATGGACAGCCAGGGCCGCGTTCACGTGATTGACATCAACCTGGAACCGGGCATTGCGCCCGATTATGCGGTTGCCAAGTGTGCTTACGCTTCAAGTTGGACTTTCACCGAACTGATCCATCGCATTCTCGACCATGCGGTGCAGCGTTACCCCGCTCTGAGTCATGAAAAGCCTGCGCGTTGACGACTGGATTGAATACGCATCTCCTCAAATAACGGAACGATTGAAGCATGTCGGAAAAGATGTCTGCTGTGCAGATCGAACTGGTGAAACCCAATCGTCCCGACGTGGTGGCGCTGATCCGCGACCTGGACACCTTTCTGAAATCCCTATATCCGCCCGAAAGCACTCACCTCCTGGACGTTGAAACGCTCATGCAGCCCAATATTCGCTTCCTGGCCGCACTGCACGAAGGTCAAGCTATCGGCTGTGGCGCGATTCGTCTGGAAGCGGATTATGCCGAGATCAAGCGTATGTATGTGCAACCATCCTGGCACGGGCAGGGCATCGCCTATCGCCTCCTCCAGGCGTTAGAGGTGCTTGCAGGAGAATTAGGTTTCTCGATCACCCGGCTGGAAACGGGCATTCGGCAGGATGCAGCATTGAAACTTTACGAGCGCAATGGCTACGTTCGACGCCCTCCATTTGGCGAGTACACTGACGATCCCCTGAGCCTATGCTACGAGAAGCATCTGAACAGGACAGATTGACCGGAAAGCTGTTGGTCAATGGATCCAGAAATAGCTGCCGTAGCACGTGAATTTGAACTTGGCGTCCCAATCAAGAGCCAGCACTTGAACGGCGGCAGTGCCAGCGTGCTGAAATTACGCACGACGCTTGGCGACTTTGTGCTTAAGCAAGGAGAGCTAGAACGTGATCTGCTGCTCTACCATCAGGTGGACGTAGCCCTGAATGCCGTAGGGGTGAGGCAAGCTCATCTCTTCGCAAAGCCAGATGGCAGATTCCTTTCGAGCAAGGCTTTTTCTGTGTTCGAATTTCTTCCAGGGCACTGGAATCATAGGCCGACGAACACACAGGCGATTGCGTTCGTGAACCACTTGGTGGCCTACAATCGCGCCCTATCTACGATTGCCGTTCCGTCATTTGTCAATGATCTTGACAACGTTTGGAAGAAAGCCAACTCAGTGAATTTTGTCTTGAATCGCATCCCTAAGTGGCTCGTGGGCTTAACTGTTTCTGTCCCCGCGCGGTTCGAGGCGGTAAGCCGAACAATCATCGCATATTGGCGTCAACATCGGTCCGATCTTGACGACTTACCGAACCAACTGGTGCATGGCGACATCGGGCCAGGCAACATCCTTTATGGGACGGAAAATGCGATATTTATCATTGATTTTACGGCTTACCAAGAGCCGCCTTTGTATTCACTTTGCGTGGCGTTCTACTGGCACTATTTTTACCATAGCCATCGTCCCAGGTTCGACAGGATCGCAAATGACCTGGCAATTTACGGCAGCCAGCAGGGTTTCTCAGGCGACGAAAAACAGCTTTTCCCCACGATTTTTCTGAAAGTCGCCACAACGATTCTGTTCGTGCCGCTTCTACTCAATCTCGAAAGAGGCCTGTCGCCCTTAACACAAGAATGGGAGAAGCGGGCGAACATTGTTGACGCAATCCTGTCGAACCAGTCGAAGCTAGGCGATGCGATTGAAAGTACAGGCCGCTAATATTAAATCCAGGGCTACTGGGCTGTTCCAGGCAAGAAGTCGTTGGTATACGCTTTCGACACGTCAATCGGCGGTTTTCCGGAAGCCTTCGACCAGAAGTTCACAAAGCCCTGCCAGATCGCGTTGCTCTGCTGGCCCCAGCGCGGCGCTTCAGCCTGGTACTGTGAGGCAAGCCACTCCGAGCTTTCCTTGACCAACGTGGCATTCAGGTCAGGTACCGCTTTTACGAGGATGTCGGAGGCTTCATCTGGATGCTGGATCGCATAGGTGTAGCCGCGCGCTGTAGCCTGTGTAAAAGCCTTCACGACGTCGGGACGGTTGGCAATATCGCTTTCGTTCGTAATCAGGATGGGCGTGTAGTAATCGGGTACACACTTTGTGTAGTCTTTCAGCATAACGAAGTCAAGCGGGATGCCTGCCTGCTTGGCATTGAGGCCGTCCCAGGCGTAAAAAAGCCACACAAAATCTATGCGATCCTTGTCCATCAGCGGCATCGGATCGGTATAACCGATGTCTACAAACTGGATCGTCTCGGCGCTGGCCGAATCGCAAGCGAGCAGCGCACTCAGCATCGGCTTCTCAATGTCGGAGCCGAATGATCCGTAGCGCAGCTTGGCGAGATCTTTCGGCGTTTTGATCGGATGTTTGTCGTGACGGGCGGCAAAACCGGACGTGTTGTGCTGGATAATCGCTGCGATAGAGACAATCGGGACATTTTGAGCGCGGCTGGCGGTTGTCTCTTCCGAATAGCTGATTCCGAAATCCGCTTTACCAGTTGCCACAACCTGTTCCGCCTGGACGCTCCCATCATTTTGCTGGATATTCACAGTCAGGTTGGCGTCTTTGTAGTAGCCAAGCGCCTGCGCGACATAAATGCCCAGGTGATTGGTGTTGGGTGTGTAGTCCAGGATGAGATCGGTCGTCGTGGGCTTATCGAGCTTGGCGAAGGTCGTAGCCCCGCCTAACGGATCAGTCGCCGTGCCGGACATCGTGGGCGCGGGTGTCGTCTGCGCGCCGATTGTGCTATTCGCTGAGGTACTGCCTGCACTCAGGACGAGGAAAGCCAGGGTCGCAATCAATATCGGGATACGGAAATATCGCATGGTCTTATCCTTTTTTGTCGGTATGTATCGTTATCAAAAGCCTAAAAAATCCCTGGCTCTGTCCATTGTTGAATACGGGCCTGGGTGAAGTACCAGGGCATAGCAACACGCTCGATCAAATTGACCAGCAGCACCAGGATCACGCTCAAAATCGCGGTAATGGCGATGGCTCCGAAGCCGCGTGGAATGTCGCTCTGGCTGAAGGACATGCGTAGCACGTGTCCCAGGCCATTATTCGCGGTGATAAACTCGCCCACGATTGCGCCGGTCATGGCGTAGGTCGCTGCGATGCGCAGTCCGCTGAAGAGTGAAGGCAGCGCCGATGGAAAGCGCGCCATCCGCCACACCTGCGCACGCGATGCCCCCATCGCACGCAGCAGCGCCACGTAGTCGGGATCAGTTGCAGCCAGGCCATCAATCATTGCAACGCTGATCGGGAAAAAACAGAACAGGATCACGACGACCACTTTCGGCAGGATGCCAAAGCCAAACGCGATGATCAGCACGGCAGCCAGCGCAAAAATTGGAATTGTCTGCGAGATCACGAGCAGTGGATAAACGGCCCTTTTGAGCAGTGGCACGAAGTCCAGCAGCGCCGCGAACCCCAGGCCCAGCGCCAATGCAATCGCCAGCCCGATCAGCGTTTCGAGCATGGTTTGCGGGATATGCTGTGTAAGCAGTGTTTCGCGCGTGCTGATCATCGCGTCAAGGATCGCGGAGGGCGCAGGGATAATGTGGTAGCGCGACGTATCGGCGCGGGCCAGGATTTCCCACACGACGACCAGCACGATCATCACCGCCAGCGGCGAGATCGACGCGCGTGATCTTCGAGCAACGTCCGCGT
>DATGFK010000787.1:0-3578 GCA_035309185.1 Aggregatilineales bacterium | reverse complement strand
AATCGCCGAGATCAATACGAGGGCACGCGCACAGCTTGTCAACGGAAAGTTATCGTTGCGCAACCAATTGATTGCCCGGCCCGATCTACTGGGGACGCTGGGGACGCCCTTCGCGCCCATCGCAAACTTCGTCCTGTCCTTCAAGCCGCTGCGTGCGCTGATCGAAGCGACGCTCGGCATTCACCGCGACGCGGCGCTGCCGCCCTTCGCTGGTCGAACCTTCCAGCGCTGGGCGAAACAGCGCAATCTTGGAATCAAGCCAACAGAATCCCAACCGCAACACACCGTCGTCTACTTTCACGGTTGCAGCACCAACTACTATGAACCAGAACTGGGCGAACTCGCTGTAAAAATACTCGAACATAACGGCATTCGGGTGATCGTCCCGCCAGGGCAAACCTGCTGCGGCCTGCCCCTGCAATCGAATGGCGACCTGACCAGTGCGCGCAGGGCCGCGCAGCGCCTCAACGACATCTTTTTGCCCTACGCCGAGCAGGGCTACGATATTGTTGCTACCTCGACAAGCTGTGGCTTGATGCTCAAGCGCGAGTATCGGGAGATTCAGGGTCTGAAATCGCCCGAATTCCAGGCTGTCTCGGTGCGGATGTGGGACATTTGCGAGTACCTTCTGCACTTACAGGAAGAAGGTGCGCTGAAAACAGACTTCAAAGGTCTGAATCTGACCGTTCCCTATCACGCGCCCTGCCAGCAAAAAGCCCACGGGATGGGCAAACCAGCCCTCGACTTGTTTGCGTTGATCCCCGGCCTGCGTGTCATAGACATGGCCGCCGATTGCTGCGGGATTGCAGGCACTTACGGTCTTAAAAAAGAGAAATACCAGATCGCGATGGACGTGGGACAGCCCCTGTTTGAGGACATCAAGTCCTCGCTGGCCGATGTCATCGCCTGCGACAGCGAGACCTGCCGTTGGCAGATTGAACACGCTACAGGAGTACAGTCTGTACATCCGATCCGCCTGCTGGCCCAGGCTTACGGAATGATCTGAAGTTATACTTCAAGCGCAATCTGCGCGCTCATTGAATTTGTAGGGAGGGTGCCAATGCCGAAGCCGAAAACGATGAACGTTGCCCTGATCGGCACAAAGTTCATGGGCAAAGCACACAGCAACGCCTGGAAGAATGCGCCGCATTTTTTTGAGATGGGCATTCGTCCTGTATTGAAGGTCGCCTGCGGGCAGGACAAGCGGGCGCTTGCGGAATTCGCCGAGAACTGGGGCTGGGAAGAGATCGAAACCGACTGGCGTAAAGTCATCGAGCGCGAGGATGTAGACATCGTGGACATCGGCGTGCCCCAACATTTACATCGAGACATTGCTGTGGCAGCCGCCAGGGCGGGCAAACACATCTTCTGCGAGAAGCCGCTGGCCCTGACCGTCGCAGAAGCCCAGGAGATGCTTGACGCGGCAACAGCGGCAGGGATCGTCCACTACGTGAACCACAATTACCGCCGCGTCCCGGCGGTCATGCTGGCCCGCCAGTTGATTGACGAGGGGAAGATCGGGCGTATCTACCATTGGCGGGGCGCCTACCTTCAGTCGTGGATAATGGATCCCAACTTTCCGCTGACCTGGCATCTTCGCAAGGAAACGGCGGGTTCTGGACCACAGGGCGACCTGAACTCGCACAGCGTTGATCTGGCGCGCTTCCTGGTCGGCGACATCACCAGCGTCACGGCTATGACCGCGAATTTCATCACAGAACGACCCCTGCCCGGCGGGGGCGCAGCCACCTTTTCGGCAGGTAGCACGGCAGGCGGGCCGAAAGGTAAAGTCACTGTGGAGGATGCAGCCTTCATGCTCGTCAACTTCCAGAACGGGGCGCTTGGCTCATTCGAGGCCACTCGCTTCGCGATGGGCCGCAAGAACTACAACACCTTCGAGATTTATGGCGAGAAGGGCAGTCTGGTCTTTAACCTCGAACGCATGAATGAACTGCAATACTTCTCGGCTGAAGACCCCGACTATGCACAGGGTTTCCGCACGATCCTGGCGACGGAACCTGTACATGCATACGTCGCCAACTGGTGGCCGCCAGGACACATCATCGGCTATGAGCACGAATTTAGCCATGCCGTGGTTGATTTCATGCACGCTGTCGAGATGGGCGGTAGCATCGCGCCGAATTTCGCCGATGGGCTGGCCGAAATGAAGGTGCTCGAAGCTGGCCTGGAGTCGGCAAAAACCGGTAGACGAATTGATCTCAAGTAATACAGATTCCGCCAAGATATTTCTCTTTTCGCGCAATCCGTGCCTCAGGGATCGGATGCCACAACCTGACCAGTCGGTCAGTACAATGGATAGGTAACAAGGGCACAAGACTATCCAGGCGGTCAGTTGAATCCAGACCGGTATCTAAGATACCCTATGTACAAGTCTGTACAAGATAGTACAAGTACATACAAGGTACGATGTGATGGATACTGTAGAGATTCAAAACTGGATCACGACGCTGATTGCGGAACTGGATAACCCGGATGTAATGCAGCGCTATCAGGCACGACAGGCGCTCCTGAATCTTGGGAGAGCTACCGTTGAGAGCCTTGGCCGAGCCATAGAGGCAGGCAATGCTCACATCGCGCGGCAGGCAGCGGAAATCCTGGCGGAAATAGCGGACGTGCGTCGCATGGACTTTCTGCTCAAAGCAGCCCATGCGCCCGACCCAATCCTGCGCCAGAAAGTTATCCTCTTGCTCGGCAATTTGATATGCGAAGAAGCCCAGGTAGCCCTGTGCGATGCGCTGCACGATGAGCTAGAACTGGTGCGTGTGAGTGCTGCTCAGGCCATTGGAGAATCGGGTAATAGCCAGTTTGCGCCATGCTTGCTGGACGCTTTGGAGGCTTCAACCAGCGAGACCATGCAGTACACGATCATCGAAGCGCTCGGGAAACTGGGAGACCCGACAGCAATCCCTGCTGTTACCAAATATCTGGACAGCGACAACGCTCATGTCCGGTCGCGCGCCGAACAGGCGCTGCAGGCACTGCAATCGAAAGACGAAAACGAATAAGCCGTGCGGATGCCTGAAAAGACCTATCTTTTGAAGAATCCAGCTATAGCGCTAACGTGTCCGGGATGTCCTGTGAAGTATCTCCCACCCTCGCGGACACGGATGTGTCTAGATGTCCGGTGTGTAACCCCCTTTAAGGGGTTACACAGACGGACACTGACACTGATCCAGGAAAATTGAAAGCGACTGGCCGGAATCCGTATAGCCTGGTCACGTTTTGTGTCGAATCACAATGAAGCTCTAGCGGCGTTTGTCGGCAGCAGCCTGGATCGCATCGCCCACTTTGCGCAGGCCGCCATCCACATCACCAGTCAGGTGCAGGCGCACTGCACGGCGTTCCTTGCCTTGCAGTGATTGCAGGTCGCCCGCTGCCTGTGCCTGTTTGAGTATGCTAAATCCGTAAGGCGCTTCTGGGATCGGCGGGTTGTTGTGGTCGGCAACGGTGATCTGGATGAACAGGCCGGTGTTGGGGCCACCTTTGTGCAATTGTCCCGTCGAATGCAGGAAGCGTGGGCCAAAACCAAGCGTCACCGCCAGGCGGAAGGTGTGCCG
>DATGFK010000786.1:0-7283 GCA_035309185.1 Aggregatilineales bacterium | reverse complement strand
TCGTCAACGGGGCAGCGGGAGCGATGTGGGCACCGAATGGGCAACCGCGTGGGGTCTTCCGCTTCACGATTAACAATGGGAAAATCACTGAAATCCAACTGATCGCCGACTCAGCACAGCTCACTCAACTTGACCTTTATTGACGAGCTACATGCCTTGCCAGTTGGTCAAGTCCCTCGGTAGGGCTAAATATCAGATCGAGGGATGTTTTAGATTTGTGAGCCACTAGTGCGGCGCTGAATCTTCACGAAGGCCGATCCCATCATACTGTGGAGTTCAGGGCGCCTTCCGTATTTCCTACGGTGAGCGTATCAACCAGGGATTTGATCAGTTCCCGACGTTCTTCCAATGAAAGAGCCTGAGCCTCCTTAAGAACGTCTTGAAATGTCATCACCGTCCCTGCTTCATCGAGTCCAACGTTGCGTTGATATAGTGGGGTACATGAGGATTCCACCCGACTCTGAAACTTTGTAGCATTACACCCGCCATTCGCACTAGAATCAGCGTAAAAGGAGTGCAACTATGGTTTTGTCGAACACATCAGCGCCAACCAGACCCGCCACGGATGATTCGCTCAGAGCGGCCTATGACGCCTTCCGAAAGGCATATCCGGCCTTCGATAGCACCGCCGACCTGGACGAACTTCGCGCCAGGGATTACAGTCGCCTGGACAAAGCAGGACAGATTTACCTGGACTTCACGGGCGGCGGGTTGTACGCAGAGTCGCAACTGAGCGCGCATTTCGATCTGCTGAAGCACAACGTTTTCGGCAACCCACATTCCACCAACCCGACCTCACAGGCGATGACGCGGCTGGTAGAAAGCGCTCGCCAGTACGTTCACCAGTATTTCAACGCCTCGCCGGACGAATACGAGGTCATCTTTACCCAGAATGCAACCGGCGCGCTGAAAATCGTCGGCGAATCGTATCCGTTCGGGCCAGGCTCCAATTATCTGTTGTCCTTCGATAATCACAACTCGGTCAACGGTATCCGCGAGTTTGCCCACGCCAGGGGCGCAACCGTCACCTACGTGCCGCTCGTTCCGCCCGATCTGCACCTGGACGTAGACAAGCTGCGGGCTGGCTTTGATCTTGTGAATCCCGCCGCGCACAACTTGTTTGCGTACCCTGCGCAATCCAATTTTTCCGGCGCGCAACATTCCCTGGACTGGATCGCCGAGGCGAAGGCCAAAGGTTGGGATGTGCTGCTGGACGCGGCAGCTTTCGCGCCCACCAACCGGCTCGATTTGAGCCTTGTGAAACCCGATTTCGTAGACTTCTCCTTCTACAAAATCTTCGGGTATCCAACCGGCGTCGGCGCATTGATCGTCCGCAAGGAGATCGTCCACAAGCTGCATCGCCCGTGGTACGCTGGTGGAACCGTCGCCTGTGCGTCGGTACAGGGCGAAAGCCATCTGCTGACGCCCGGCCCCTCCGGTTTTGAAGACGGCACCGTCAACTATTTGAGCTTACCGGCGGTGGAGATCGGGCTGCGGCACATCGAAAAGATCGGCATCGAGAAGATTCACAGCCGCGTGATGACCCTCACGGCGTGGCTCCTTGATCAACTGCTGGCTTTGCGTCACAGCAACGGCAATCCTGTGCTGCGTCTGTACGGCCCGGCGGGGATCGAAAATCGCGGGGCGACGATTGAGGCGAATTATTACGACCCCGACGAGAAGCTGATCGAATGCCACATCGTCGAATCGCTTGCCAATGCCGAAAACATCTCGCTGCGAGCGGGCTGTCACTGCAATCCGGGCGCCAGCGAAATCTCCCTGGGCTTCACCGAACAGGAAATGCTGGAATGCCTGCGCGATAAAGAGCGCATGAGCTACGAACAGTTCATGGAAGTGGTGGATAGCAAGAAGGCTGGCGGCGTACGCGCCTCGCTGGGCCTGGTCTCAACCTTCGAGGATGTTTATCGCTACGTGCAGTTTGCGCGCAGTTTTGTGGATAAAAGCGTGGGGTCTTTCCGCAGCGTGCATGTTGCGGCGAGGCATTAATCTCTCTACTTCATTAACCCCTGTCGCCACATAGCCGGAAAAGGGCAGCCAGCGAAAGCCGAGGGATGTGCTCGATGCAAGACGTGATAAAGCTTTCATATCAAGTTCAAGTAGAAAAAAGTGTAGATGGACAACGAAGCGCCCGATTGATACCCGTATTAACCCATCCCACAACTCGTTGCAGTATCAGTCAAGTGTCGCTAACCGCCCATCAATTTGGAGAAACAAAAGATGGCTTCCGACCAGCCATAAATCATACTGCATTTGTTCTTGTGACTTTGTACTGGGTACCAGATTATCCAGAAGAGGAAACATTTTCTGGAATTGAGAATTGGATCTGGTTTCAAATCAAAGACTCAATGCTTAAAAACGAAGTGCGCCGATTGGAATTACTCAATTCTCTGGATGGTTCGGACTGGTATATTCACACAGAACGAGTCAAGTAACAACTTCAACCGACGGTATAAAGAGCAATTTTGCCTGTCGGGGCAGCCGGATTCGAACCGGCGACCTCTCGGTCCCAAACCGAGTGCTCTACCAAGCTGAGCCATGCCCCGTCTCTGATGTGGATATTATACCGACCTTTGCCTCGCTTGGTAAGCCCTGGTTTTCAATACGGCAGATTCCCGTTCTGATTGCGTCACCCCTGGCACCTCGCCATCAGGCGGGTTCAGGCACCGACACATTTCATGGCGCGAGTTTTGGAGTGTCTTGCCCTCACCGTAAATCCCTCTCTCATGTAATCCCTGTGGGAGACGGCGGGAGAGGGACTTTAAAAGAATTGCTTTTTCTCCTTCGCCCCTTGTCCCACAGGGATGCGACATGGGAGTAGGGGGATAAGGGGAGCAGGGCGCGGAGTTTTTATGATGCCGATGTGACAAATGTCCTGTGAAGTTGGGACATTCGCCCCTGTACACGCTTCACCATCTAGTTTAGCCTTGCCTTACCCACATGAACTCAAAACTTTAAGCCCGCTCGTCAAGGCACGCTCTTGCTGTTGAGCGCTAGTAAAAGGCTATGCAAAACTTTTTCACCCTGAACCGACCCCTGCTTCTGTTTGCCTATGGGCAGACATTTTTCGTCATGGGGCTGGCGATCTTTCTGCAATCGCGCCGCCACAGCCGTCTGCGCCTGGCCCGAGATCTGCGCTGGCTGGCTGCTTTCGGCATCCTGCATGGCCTCCACGAGTGGGGCGACGTGTTCATTCCGATCCAGGCTTCGTATTTGCCTCAGCCCGTCGTCGAACTGCTGCTGGTGTTCCAGGTAATGCTCCTGGCAGCCTCGTTTGTGTGCCTGATGATCTTTGGCGCGGTGGCGCTCCAACCGCGTTGGCCGCGAGCCGGGCGGCTGCTCGCCCTCGTCGTTGTGGCCTGGGCGCTGTTTTTCGGGATCGCGCTGCTGGCCTCACCCAGTTTTCAGGACTCCTTCGCACTGGGAAGCACCTGGGCGCGTTATTTGCTGGGCCTGCCTGGTAGCCTGGTTGCTGCCTACGGCCTGCGCTACCAGGCCGAGAATACCGTGAAGCCGCTGGGCGCTTCTCGAATCTACAATACGCTGCGGATCGCAGGCTTTGCGCTGCTGGCCTACGCAGTCCTGGGCGGCCTCCTGGTCTCCTCCGCCGATTATTTCCCGGCCAACGTCGTGAACCGGGATCTCATTGAAGGTCTGAGTGGGGTTCCCGTCGAAGCTTTCCGATCCCTGGTTGGGCTGGCGCTGGCGGTGAGCATCATCCGCGCGCTGGAAATATTCGACCTGGAAGTTGACAGGCTCATCGAGGACATGGAGATCGGGAGCATTCAGATTGCCGAACGTGACCGGATCGGCCAGGAAATCCACGATGGCGCCATCCAGGGCATCTACTCGGCCAGTTTGATCCTCGAATCCATGCAGCCCATGTTGAACGGCAGCAAAGAAGCTGCCACGCGGCTGGATCGCGCCCAGCATGTACTGGACGACGTGATCACTGACCTACGGCGCTATATCGTTTCGCTGCGGGCGGACAGTCCTGGCGAGTCGCTGCTGACCGGCATTCAAAAGCTCGTTCACGATCCGCGTTACAGTTCGCTGCTGGACATTCAATTGAAGGCAGAAATTGATCCCACCTTGCAACCCTACCAGACCAGCCACCTGCTGTCTGTTGTCCAGGAATGCCTATCGAATGCAATCCGCCATGCCAACGCGCGGCGCGTCACCGTCGCCCTGCACCGCGCCCAGGAAGGGCTGGCGCTGAGCATCACGGACGATGGCAAGGGCTTTGACCCGGACAAGGTTGACCTGGGTTACGGCGTGCGCGCCATGCGTGACCGCGCGCGGCTCCTGGGCGGGACATTGAACATTGAAGGCAGTACAGGCAAAGGCACAACCATCACCCTGGTCATGCCAGAAGAGGCCCCATTATGACGACGGGCCTGGCTGTTGGACGATCACCAGGCACCTGCCTCACTCATCCAGAAATATCAGCCCATTCCTGATGGCGATGCGGGTCAGACCCCCGACATCATGCACTTCGAGTTTGTCCATCAGATTGCCGCGATGCTTCTCAACGGTGCGGACGCTGATGTTGAGAACGTCAGCCATCTCGACGTTGGTGTGGCCCTCGACCAGCAGTTTGAGTATCTCGCGCTCGCGGGATGACAGGCGCATATAGGTGTCCGGCTCATCATGCACCGCCATCAGCAATCCCGTGAGCGCTGACTTCTCCAGCGCTTCCGCGAGTTCGTGGCTGACGTAGACCTGGCCCTCGATCACTGCCTGGATCGCGCACAGGAGTTCATCGAAGAGGGCGCTTTTCAGGACGTAGGCGTTAGCCCCTGCTCGCAAGGACTGCCGGACGAGATGGATATTGTCGTGCATTGAGAGCATGACAATACGAGTGCCTAAATGCCGGGCGCGAATGGCCTGTGCGGCCTGGATGCCGTTCATACGTGACATGCCCACATCCAGCAGTAGTACGTCTGGCGGCAGTGGCGTTCGTTCGCAGAGTTCGACGGCTTGATGACCATCCGTTGCCTCGCCGATGACGGCAACGTCGTTTGCTTTTTCTAGCAGCGAACGGACACCCTGACGCACGAGGTTGTGGTCATCCGCGATCCCTACTCGGATCATCTGTGACCTCCTGCGTTATGAAACAGTTACATGAATTTTAGCAGAGCTTTCTTAAGAAGTGATGGAGATTTGCCCTACGATGCGATTGCCCTGCGTTTCGCGTGCGTGCTCTCGCCAGTTCACGCAACTGGCGCTATGATTGTCGCGCTTGATCTCAATAACGGATAAATCATGAAACGCATTGGTATTTTTCTGGGTCGCCTCATTCTCCTGCTGATCGCTGCCGGGGCGATCTACTTTCTAGTGCGGCTGGCATCCAGCGGCATTAACGATCTCAGCCAGCGCAGCGATGCGCGCGCGCTCTACAACACCCGCCAGCCTGGCTTTGCGCAGGCTGCCACGGCCATCTCAGCCGATAACACCCGCGTCGCGGTGAACATGACCAACATGCCAACCCTCACGCCATCCCCGACCGAGGGCATTGATAACAGCGGCGGCAGCCCCGACAACAGTTCGACCACGCAAAGCAACCAGGGCAACGCGCCAACAGACGTGTTCGGCACGCCGACAGATACGCCGACCAGCCTGGCCGTCATGCTGACCCAGACGCAATCTCAGCCGGATAATCAGACACCTGTAGCAACACAGGCGCCCGCACAAGCGCAGGCCCAGGGGGCAGCCGATACCTCTACCTCCGCGACGACAGGCCAGAACGCGCCGGATACGTCCACAGCCAACGTCCTGCCCAGCGCCACCGTTCCGCCGACGATCACGAAATCAGTGCCGGTTGGCCCGCCGCCCACCAACACGAAACGGGCGCCACAGGTTGCGCAGGCCGACACACAAATGCCAACAGCCGTGCCAACCGTCATTGCTACGGTCAAGCCAACCCTCACGCCATCCAACACCGTCGCCGTACCGCCTACCCCCGCGCCATCGCTCACGCCCCTGCCGGCCACGGCGACTATCGCCGCCAGTCCCACCAGCGGCGCGACCCTGGCTCCGACGGTAAAAGTGCCAACCGTGGTGCTGTATGAATCAACCAGTTCGAAGCCGCAGATCACGGCGGTTCCCACGCACGCGCCCCGCGTGAAGGCGAACAACAACGACATCCTGAACATCGCGTTGATCGGCAGTGACCAGGATGTCGATCCGAGCGATCCGAGCTTCCGAACGGACAGTGTCGTCATCGTCTCGATCAACCGCACGACGAATACCGTATCCATGTTGAGCGTCCCGCGCGACCTGTATGTGTACATTCCTACCCTGGGAATGCAGCGCTTCAACGTCGCCTTCCAGTGGGGCGAGGCGGTGAAGTACACGCCCGGCGGCGGCTTCGGCCTTTTCCAGCAGACGATGTTGTACAACCTGGGCATCCCCGTACATTTTTATGCCATCGTGAGCCTGAATGGCTTCAAACAGATCGTTGACACGCTTAACGGCGTAGACCTGGCTGTAGATTGTCCGATCTCTGACCTGAAGTACACCGGCCAGAACGATGCCCAGGGTACGCCTGTCTACGCGCCGTTTACGATGAACCCCGGCTACTACCACATGAACGGCTCGACCACTCTGTGGTATTCGCGGATGCGTCACTCGACCAGCGACTTTGATCGCAACCGCCGCCAGCAGCAGGTGCTCCGGGCGATCTGGCGCACGGCCCGTGATCAAGGGTTGATCCAGAAAGCGCCGGAACTGTGGGGCCAGTTGACGAGCATCGTCAAGACCAATATGACCCTGCCCGATGCGCTGGGCCTGCTGCCGATGGCCCTCGCCATCAAGCCCGGCGAAGTAACCGGCTATTATATGCAAAAGGATGTGGAGACGGTTCACTGGCGCACGCCTGCCGGTGAGGACGTGCAGTTGCCGGACCCGGCGGGGTTCTTCAAGACGATCAACAACTTCTACACGCCGCCTTCGGCTAACCGGCTCGGCCCGCAGACGCCTTCAGTCGAGTTGAGCAACGGTTCCAACACGCAGGACTTCGACAAAGTTGCCGCTGACCAGTTGACCTGGCAGGGCTTTGAAGTCACAGACAAGGGCGCAAGCGCCGCTGCTGCCAAGACCGTGGTGTATGACCTGACCGGCAATGCCAATCCTGCCGGACTGAACAGCCTGCTCAAAGTGCTGAATATCAGGCCGGGCGCGGTGGTCAGCCAGCCCGACCCGAACCGGACGGTGGATTACCGCGTCATCCTGGGCAGCGACTTCGACTCATGTACCGCGCCGGG
>DATGFK010000785.1:0-3668 GCA_035309185.1 Aggregatilineales bacterium | reverse complement strand
CGGCTCAGCGGGGAGAATCATGCCTACCGCTTGATGTGAAGTCGATTTCGCTCCATGTAGCGGGGGGTTCGCGAACCCCGCCTACTGAAGAATCGCGCCGCAGGGGCGCTTCGTCATGTGCCCGCCAACTGCGTCCCGGCGAAGCGCCCCAGGAACCGCTGCGTAAACTGTTCGACAACAACCGCAACAATGTGCTCACTGACGCACAGCGTGTGGCATTGAACGAATATAGGCTCCTGGAGCGTTGTCTGCGTCGCATGAAAATCCGAGCGCGCCAATCCACTATGTCTCGGTGTATAGACGCAGTATCGGCACTATATTACCCTTAGAGCCAGGATCACTGATGTTTAAGACAGTGTCCAGGCGTCCCGTAATAACCCTGCGGACAAGGTGTAGGCTGCTTGGGTGATGGTGGATTCTGGGCCGGCGGTGGCGGTGGCGGCGGCGGTAGCGTAGCAGTTGGCTGCTTCGGCGCGGCCTTTTTGTTGTTAGTCGCCTTTTTGAATTGGATTGACCAATCAAACTCGCAAGCGCCGACACCGTTCGTGTCAGCGAAGCCGCCCGTTCCCATCAGATGGAACGTGCCGTTGCCGTTCAATACCTGTTTGACCATCGCCTGGTCTAGTTGAACGGTCATAAACACATTTGTCGGGAGAATTTGGCCCGGAGCATAAAGTGTCTGGGTGTTGCCCAAATATCCATCTTCGCCATAGACTCCGATAGTCAGCCCGTCCAGGCCGTGTGCTGGCGAAGTAAAGTTGACCTTTACCGGCCCGTTTGGGAACCCCACGACCGATATGAGGTTGAAATCGTCGCAAATATTCTTGCCATCAATGACATCGCCGCCGCAAATGGCACATGACGAAAATCCAAATGCAATTGGCACTATCATGGCAAACTGACGCCACCGGAGATCTTTGAAGCGCTGCAACAGGTTGCGCACGTTGTTATCCTTGCTCGAAGGGTGTCTTCGTAGAGGTTGTCCTTGTTGATGAGTATAGCTGATCATCCATCTAGATATCGTCAATTCGATAAACTGACACCGCACAATCCGGGCACTAGACTGGCGGCATACGACAATGGCCGGACGCCAATCAGAACACGCTAAGCCGCAAAATGCAGTAGAATGAACCGGATAGGTAGACTCCCTACCTTGGAATTCAGCGGGAGAAGTTTTATGCAAAGCGGCAAAACACCAGTCCCGCGACCACTCCTTTTAATTGCCTGGCTGTTGCTCATTTGCAGCCTCATAACGGCTGTTTTTGGTCTTAGCCTGCTTGCCTTTGGAATAGACAGCCCACACCCCATCTATAAGCTTATTGGTTATTCATATGGCGATGCCCCTCTGTGGGGTCTTTCGTGCATTGCCCCAATTGTCATTGGTATCTGCTCTGTGGTCATGAGCCTGCTCTACAGTCGCTATGCGGGAAGCCAACGCTATCAAGTGATGGCTATGGTCGTGCGCGGCCTTGCAGTGCTTGGAGCGCTTGGAGGCGCAGGCCTCCTTTTCGTAAACATGACTAACCTTTTTAACAGTTGGACACCGCTTGCCAGTCAGACCCTGAATGGCTACGTATTTCATCTCGCGCTCTGGGCTGATAATGATGACTTTTCCAGCAGATATTATGTGTTCCGGTGTGATGGCGCTGATCTTTTTTGCGATCAAATCGCCATTGTCGCACCATGCAAATGTCAACGTCCTTCACTCACAGGCGAAGACAATCCTCATATGGACGCTGACCAAACTGCTCAAACGGTTTCTGTGACTATCAAAGGAACACAAGCGTATCTATATCAATCAAAATGAGCCGTCGGAATAGTCGTAGGCGCACTTATCCAGACCCAATAGGTCGGAAATTGGAAACAGCCTGTGTCCTTATAGAACAAGAAGCGAGTCAGAATTCATCGTGATCGCAGCAGTGCTGATCAGTGTTGTGGTGCTGACTCTGCTGATCGTGGGCGATCAACTTGCCGCGTTTGTCGCCTACGGCCCAGGCATCTGGCACGAAAAAACTGACCTTCAATGGGATCTCCTGGATGCTGAAGCCCGTTGGGAGACTCACGCACCGAGCCAATATAGCCTGAGCGTCACCATCACCAATGCACCAATGGTCGTCTCCATAGTAGGATGGAGCAGTTGCCAGGTTGACCTTGACGTTCAAAATGGACAGGGCCATCGCATGGTCAGCAAATACCAGGAATTTGTATGACCCTTTGCGAGCGGAAGAAGACCCAACCTTACCCATTCCGCGATTTTTTGTTAACAAATGTAAAAAAATCCTGTATAATATCTATAAGCTCTGAAACCGATTACATCTCAAGGGAAAGTTATTAAGTGCAGCACCCTGCACGAACGTAGTCGGTGGCTAGCATCTTGCCCAGGCTTAAACTTTTGGTTGTGAAAAATTGAGACATTCTTTGTGAAACCAATTACAAAACCGACCTCTTTGATTCGTACCTTTGCCTTCGTTTCTGGTGAACAGGTTAGACCAGTCTCCACACTATCCTTAAACGCATTGCCAGGTCACACCTGTCCCTGCAACATATCCTGCTGCCAACCGGGTTAGTCGTATGCCACGGCTGCGGCACGATGCTGCGGCATGGCTGAAAGGAGGACTCAAGTTAAGTCAAAATAAATTCTGAACACGTGTACATAGTCGTCGTTCGTTCCTTTTTTGTTGCACCTGATCGCCAATCGAATCGGTGCGTCAGGACGGGAATAGCCATCGCAAAGCGCGGGCCGTTGAGTATGGGATTCGCGCTGCGCGTTGAACTTTTCCCAGAAATAAGAGTTCAAGGAGAGTACAAGATTATGAGTCGTTTAATTTTGCCTAAGGCACGCCCGGTCGCGCTCGTCACCCTCATTTTGACAGCAATCGTCGCGCTTATTTTGCGTCCGAGTACCCTGACTGCCCAGGCGGGGCCTAATTGGGTTCTGCAATGGAGCGATGAATTTAGTGGTGCTTCCGGTACTGGCGTGGATACCAGCCAATGGAAGTATGACACCGGTAAGGGTATTTTTGGAACCGGCGAAATTGAAACCATGACCAACAGCACGGCCAATGTCCACCAGGATGGCGCGGGCCACCTCGTCATCACGGCTCTCCGTGATGGCAGCGGAAACTGGACATCGGGCCGTATCGAAACGCAGCGGTCAGACTTTCAGCCGCCTGCCGGGGGAATGATGGCCGTAGAATCGTCGTTTCAGCAGCCTAACCTGAGCGGCGCGGCGGCTCAAGGCTACTGGCCCGCTTTCTGGATGCTGGGCGCAACGTTGCGAACCGGTGGCACCTGGCCCAGCGTTGGCGAATGGGACGTCATGGAAGATGTTGATGGCCGGAGTTCGGTCTACGGTACGCTGCACTGCGGGACGAGTCCTGGTGGGCCGTGCCACGAAACAACCGGAATAGGTAGCGGGCAGCAACCCTGTAACGGTTGCCAGACAGCTTTACATACCTATCGCATTGAATATGACAAGAGTGTCTCGCCAGAGCAATTGCGCTGGTACCTCGACGGGGTGAACTATTTCACCATTAATTCCAGCCAGCTCGACGCCACGACCTGGAACAATGCGACGCACCGGGCCAATTTCATCATCTACGATTTGGCAATGGGCGGAGGCTTTCCTGGCAACCCAACCAGTTCTACGCAGTCTGGCGGCTCCATGA
>DATGFK010000784.1:0-3426 GCA_035309185.1 Aggregatilineales bacterium | reverse complement strand
TAGGTTCCCGGCGGGCTGTGCGAGATAATCTTACATGGGGATTACCGCTGCGGCGCGATCCGGCCTAACTGCTGATACAGACTCAGTTGGTTCCATTCTGTCCACTGCTCGACGATCTTTCCGTTGGCAAAGCGCTGGATCAGCATTCCGGTGTAGCCGACTTTCTTGCCCGTTGGCGGAAAGCCAAGCGAATCGCCCAGGTGAGTCCCCTCAAAGTGATAACGGGTGACGACTTTATCCCCACTGGCGATGACGTCATCTACGCTGTAGTGCAGGTCAGGAAAAGCGCTCCGTAGCTGGCGGATCAATTGCTCGTGTCGCTCCCGCCCCTGTCCTTCGTTCGGATTGAGATCATGGCGAACAAACTGCGGATCGAACAGTTCATCCATCACACGGAAATTGCCCTGATGCCACACCTCGTCCCAAACGCGCTGTGCAACACCGATGTTACGCTGTTCCACGGTCTGTGTACCCTTACCCATCTATCTCTCCTTTCGTTTGCGGCCTTCGCGCAGGATTAAGCGATAGAAGAATCGTAGTGGATCAGTGCGCAGCCCGACAATGGGCTTTTAGGTCATCGGTGGAACGCTCAGGGAGCGGTCACACCGCACAGCAGTCAAACAGTCACGAGCTTATCGCTCATGCGCTTTCGAAGTGTTCAGCTTCGAGGCCTCGAGAATGAGTGCTTTTAACACAACTTCATCTACAGTGTCACTTTCGCGGAAGTCTATGGCCCGGACTGTGTTGCTGTCAAGGCGTGTGTTGAAGAGTTTCTTTGGGTCCTTCATCTGAGCACCTTTTGGGAAGGTCAACCTTACGGCGTTCTTGAGCGTATCAGCCATACATACTATTCCATCATGAGACCAAACGGGAACTCCCTCTGGTTTAGAGGGCTTTTTCCACTTCACTTCTTCGACTATGCCAGGGTCGGCTTCCCGAATTACAGTGCGCAAATGTGCTAATGTCTTACCCCGCCAGTCACCGGACTTCTTGATGATGGCATCTATCTGTTGCGATGGAGACTTGTCTTCCATATAAAACTCCTATCTATACACTTTGTCCCAATCACCGGGACATTGGCCGCCAGGTTTATATTCGCCTGAACAACATAATAATCCCCCGACGGCTGACCGGGCGCATCTGCGGGCAGCGGCTTCTGATCCTCGTACCAGTAAGTAACGCTTCACGAGCATGTTGTATTTCCCGCCAAGGTGCTCCCTGGGGCGATTACTTGTGCGGGGGAATAAGCTGCGCTTCAGGCGTGTCTGTTTCGGTGGGCGTTACGCTGGCTGTGGCTGTGCGCGATGGTGTTACGGTTGGCGTATGGTTAGCTCTACTTGTTGGGCTGCTCAAGAGCATCTGCATCGTGGCGGTATGCCTGGCGTCCAATGTGGCATTCTGCACCGCGCTCGCCGTCCTGGTTGCGCTGATACTGGCCGCACTCGTCCCAGAAATTGCAGAAAACGCGAGACCTGCAATGATCACAATGCCTGCAAAAGCGCCGCCAATGAAAAGAGGGCGGCGCCCGCCCTGCCATACAGCGACGTGCCGACGGGTCACAGGTACAGCAACGCCATTGACTGAATCTCTGAAGGCTTTTGTGAGTTCTCCGGCAGTGGAAAACCGATCATCGGGTTCCTTTGCCAGCGCCTTGAAAACCACACTATCCACCGCAGCAGGCAACTCAGGTCTGGTGTTGCGCACACTTGGCGGCGTTTCATAAATGTGCTTGTGCATCATGCCAAAGGGCGTAGTGGCCGCAAAAGGCACCATGCCAACCAGCATTTCATAGAGGATCACGCCGAGCGAGTAAACGTCCGAGCGAGCATCCAGGGTTTCTGTTCGCCAGGTTTCGGGAGACATATAGGCGGGCGTGCCCACAACTGCTCCCGCTTGCGTCAGGCCGGTTTCGGAATTCAGCATTTTGGCGATACCAAAGTCCGTCAGGAAAGCATTGCCCTCCGAATCCAGCAGCACGTTTTGAGGCTTCAAATCGCGGTGGATGACGCCTCGATGATGCGCATAATCAAGCGCCGAAGCGATCTGATCCAGGAGACGTTCAATCTGCTCAAGGGGCAAGGGACTCAGGTGGATGAGATCGCTCAGGCTACCCCCGGTCAGCAGTTCCGTAACCAGGTAGGCAACATGCTGATCACGACCGTAGTCGAATACTTTGAGGATATGCGGGTGGCTCAGGGAGCCGACCAATTTTGCTTCGTGCGCAAAACGATCCGCGAAACTGCTCGAATCCGTTAACGTCGCATGTAGAATCTTTAACGCAACTTCGCGCTCGATTGAAACCTGGCGAGCGCGGTATACAGATGCCATGCCGCCCTCGCCCAGCAATCCTACGATTTCGTACTGGCCGAGGGTTTGCCCGATTAGCTCTGCCATGTCATTAAGTCAGCAATCAGTTACGGTAGTTATGAGAGGATATTATAGGGCGCTTCAACACTGAAAACCACTCTTATAGCTGGAATTCCTATTCGCTTTCAACTTACCCCACCCTCACTGGCCCGATAACGTAATAGTCGCCTGTCGCCTGCCCCGGCGTATCTACCGGCAGCGGCTTCTGATCCACGTACCAGTACAGCTTCACGGCCACGCTATAGGTTCCTGGCGGGAGGTTCGCGGGCAGGTCGAGCGTTTTGCCGTCGAACTGCATATCCCCGGCGTGCAGGGTCGAGAAGTCCACTTTGCCGCCGAGCGGTGGCGAATCTACGTTGCCTACGCTGCGTCCCGACGAATCCAGGACGAACACGGACACGCTGTAATTGACCTTTGGCTGTTGCAGCGCCTTCCACAGCAGTTGCACTTCCAGTTCCGGCCTGCCGCTGGCCGAAGTCTTCTGCTCGACGCTCGACTCCAGCAGGGCCAGCGTGTTGCCGAAGGTCGCCAGCGGTGGAGTGGTCGGCGCAGCGTTCAGGCGATCATAGCGGTAGATGCTGATGATGTTAGTTTGCAGGTGCGTCTCGGTCTGCGTGGCCGTCCGCGTGAAGCCGTGCGTCGCCAGCCAGGTCGGGATGTCTTCGTCGGGCCGCCAGTGGGCCAGCCACACCGAGTTTTTGTCTTTGAGGTAGTTTTGCAGGGCCGGATAGAACTGGTTCTTGTATTGTTCCTGCCACTGCGGCACGGACACGAGCGGCAGCGTGGACGGGTCAACGCCCAGGTCGCGCCCGATGTGGTAGCGTAGCGCAAAATCGTCCGTCCACACGTCCATGATCACCGGCTCAGGGGCCGTACGGTAATTCAGGATGTCCAGGGCCACTTGTCGCCAGGGCGGTTTCACAAAATAGGCACTGGTGGTGAATAGACTGATCCAGACCAGGATCACCAGGATCACGGCCCGCGCCGTGCGATCCAGGTTCATGATGCCGTGGCCGACCAGCAGCCAGATCACCGGCGTGACGATCAGGAAATTGCGTG
>DATGFK010000783.1:0-4098 GCA_035309185.1 Aggregatilineales bacterium | reverse complement strand
TCATCGGGCCGCGCAGGTCGTGTATCAACATGGAGGTCATCTCTTCGCGGACCTCTTCGAGCCGCACCTGACTGGTCACTTCGTTGATCACGGTCAGGAACCCCGACGTGCTGTCTGCCCGCCAAACCAGGTTGCGGGTGGTTACCACCCGGCGATCTTCGCCAGGCACCTCGACGCGCTGATCCTCGCGGGCATTCGCCAGGCGCGTCAACAGGGTCGGAGTGCCAGTTCCTCCCGGCGTGCAGCCGATCAGCTCTTCCGCAGATCGGTCAAGTAGTTGAGAGGCGGTTCCATTCGCCATGAGGAGCCGCCAGTTCTCGTCCCAGATGATGATACCGTCGTCCGTGGCTTCGAGCACCGCCTCAAAGCGGGCATTGGCCTGCTGAACTTCGCCGAGCAGTCGGCTGATCTCGTCCAGTTGATCCTGGGTCTGCTGGAACAGGCTTGCCCCACGGATGGCCGCAGTAAGCTGATTGGCAAGTACCGTCAGAGTGGTTATGTCGGTGTCGTCGAAGGCGCCTTGAAGGTTGCTTTCGACGTTGATGACGCCAATCACGCTATCCTTCGACTGCATGGGCGCGATAAGCTGTGAGCGGCTTTTCTCGAACAGGGGGTTTAGACCGAAGCGTTCATCGTACCACACGTCATTTGCCAGCAGCAGTTTGCCGGAGAGGATCACCGAACCGATGACGGACGAATAATCCAGGGGTACACTCACCTCATCGGTCACGAACACCTCGTTGGCATTGCCCGCCACTGTACACAGGACAACGCTTTTGCTGGGTGGATCGATCAGGCCGATGGCAACGCCGTCGTATCGCAATAATGACTGCGTAACCAGGGCCGCGTGCTGGATAATTTCATCCACGTCCAGGTTCTTGATAGCGTTCCCTGTGATACTCTGGATCAGTTCGAGTTCAGCCACACGGCGGCGGACTCCCTCGAAGAGCCTCGCATTTTCGACGGCAACAGCGACCTGAAAGGACACGGTTTCAAGGACGCTCATGTCATTTTGGTCGAAGGCGTGGGGCAGTCCGCTTTTCACTTCCAGAACGCCAAGTACCTGCCCTTTGTGGATCAACGGGTAAACCAGTTGCGACTGCACATCTCCGATCACGGCCCGGTACACGTAGCGCTCGTCTTTGGTGACTTCGGGAAGATTCAGGGGTCGCCCGTGTAGACCGACCCAGGCGAGGATGCTGCGCTCCGTCTTGAGAGGGATACGCCAGCCGTGCCAATCCACGCGCTCGCCTTTCAGCGAGTAACCGCCTTTGATCACAACGTCTTTGCCTTCGACAATACCAATGGTTGTAAGGTAGCCAAAGACCAGACGAAGCGTGTCCAGGGTGGTATCCACCAATTCATCCATAGTCAGAATGGCGCTCAGTGACTGGCTGATGGCACTCACAGCGCCAAGCTGCGAGAGCTTATCTTCCGCCGCGACGATTCGGCCCTGGAGATCGTCAAGGCCATTGGCCTTGTTTGAAATTGCCGCGCTGCCAGCCTGAACAAAACTGGCTTCCCATTCTTGAACCGTGCTGACCGAAACGCCGAAATCACGCGCGATGGCCTCGTAAGTCCGTTTGCCACGCAAAATGGCGAGGATCGCGTTGGAGCGTTCTGCCAGGGTTGGAGTCATGACCGAGTCGTACCTTCTCAAATGATAGCAGCAATTGTAAGAATTCTACCCCAAAAACGGTAGGGCACTTTATACAGGGATTCTGGGAATTCAAACGCCTGCTATACAGAGTATTGGCGCGACCCTTCGTGTTACGTTAGCCTGACGGCGAACAGATTGTCTTCAGGACTCATCGTAATTGATGGTATAGGGCGGATACGGCGTAGACTTGGCAAGCGGTTCCTGCCCATTGCTGCGCAAATGAGCCAACCTGGAATGCAAATTCTGGCGGTAGGCTTGCATCATGTTTGTTTGCCAGGTCAAGAGTTCGGCCATGGTACCTTCGATGCGCGAAACGTCGTGGATCAGGTGGCGAGCTGTCTCTTCATTCCGTTCACCACCCCTGGATAACAAGATGAGATGCCCGGTGATGAACAGGGAAGAGAAGGTGACGAGACGGATCCAGCCCCCTTCCTCGAATCTACCGACGATCTGGCTCATGAAGATGAATACGGACATACAAGCGATGGTGAAGCTGCCGATTGCGCCTGCTTTGTAGCCTCTCGGTTTAGTGGCACTCAAGTGGCGGCTGACGGAAAAACCCATGAAAGCAATGGGCGCGAACACGCCGATCCCGTAGAAGGGGATGGCCGCACTCGTATTGCCGCCGACCAGGATCATGATCACCGTTGCAACGACGAAGGTCGCCAGCACGGGGCGAGGGAAGTTCCCATTCGGCGCGCGGTACACGAGACGTACCGGCAGTATGCCACGGACCCCATCCCGGTACGCAGTGGATTGGATGTCTTCATAAGCTGTCATGTTCGCAAAAGATAGCGTTAGCGAAGACCACATCTGCCGGAAGAAATACAACACGTAGCCGCCGAGCGGGACCAGGCCGATAAACGCGAGATTGCCGACCAGGGTACGGCCAAACACGTCATCACGGACGTTGAAGTAGTTTGAAAAATATGAGTTGAAGGCCGTTGTCAGGCCACCCCAGAACAGGAACCCGAACTGAATAGTGCGGCCAACTCCGACGCGGCCCGACAGGAAGTTCCACAGTCCTTCAGCCTTCGGCAAACG
This sequence comes from Aggregatilineales bacterium, assembly GCA_035309185.1. GTDB lineage: Bacteria > Chloroflexota > Anaerolineae > Aggregatilineales > UBA2796 > DATGFK01. The sequence continues at coordinate 1,394 of DATGFK010000783.1, read as the reverse complement.
CTTCTTGCCCCAGCGAACGTAATTGGCATCTTCATCCTTAATGAACTGCAAGCCATTGCTGACCGCTTCCAGGCCCGTCAGTGCCACCAGCCCATGCAAAATCGAGTTCCCAACCGTTCCCGCGATTGCCCCGATGGGCAGGCTGGGATCGGCGGCAGGCAATGGCGTAATCGGGATCATCATCCCGTTAGCGTCCGCGATGGTCTTCACGCCTTGGGCAGTCTGCACACCGAGCGCCAGGAAAGTAATCACCATAAGTGCGGTGTACACAAACAAAATAACAAATGTGACCTTCGAGGCATCACGGCGGCCTCGCAGAGTCAGCCAGCACGTCAGCCACGCGATTCCCGTCCCCAGAACAATATGGACTAGAGGCGAGGCCGTGTCCAGGGCACTGACCGTCGAGAGAATTTGATCCGCACCGCTCAAACTACTGACGACAACAGTGAGAGTGTAATCTTCCAGCAGCAGGAAGGCGACCATGATGGCAACAGTTGGCCCCAGATAGCGCAGGCTGGCCGTGCTCGCCCCGCCGCCATCCCGGAACACGCCCAGGGCGTAGATGTACAGTCCGCCGAAAGCGACATTGAGCAAGGCGATAACCAGGTCTGCCAGTGGGGCGTATGCAAAAAGGTTGTGTTCGGCCAGGACTTTATGAAGTTCGCCAGCGGCGTACTCAGCGCTGGTGGCGAAATCAATGAAGAACAGCGGCAGTGCGGCCAGCAAAAAAAGCTGTCCTGCATCATGGCCCGCTACCGAGATTCCTTTCGGCGCCAGTTTGAGCGCAATGCCGATCAAGACCATGATTAGCAGAATGCCTTTGAAATTATCCAGGGGATTCGCTGCGAGTTGGTGAAGTATGTCCAACATAGGCCCTCGTTTCCGTATGGCAAAAAACATTACCACCGCTTTGCATCTTGCAAGTTTCTGGGCCGTTCATTTGTCAGAAGTGCCAAATTCGTTCGGTCAAAATGTATACAAGCTGTAAAAGGCAAAGCTTTTCTCAGCAAAATACCCACAGGATTGCCAGCTCATTCTGCGAGCCAAAAGCCCAACTTGGATAAATGCCACACAAATGTCACACCGAAAATCTCATAGGATGCACAAGAAAGTCAAAATACTCAGTTGAGTAATATATCAAATAGTTAATACTAAATAGATTTGGTCACAAATTCCGCAGGCATTTTGCACAGCGAAGCCGTTTCAAATTTCATTGGTAACGCACGTATACCGCCCATCCGAAAATTTCTATACTTTTTGACATCGAAAGCGGGGGCATACCCCACAAATCTCAACCGTAAGGGGGCGAATCGCCATGTTTTCTCAGCTTAGACAGATACCTAAGCGTCTCCTCCAGGCTGCGCGCAATCCTATTGTGCGCCGCAACGCTGCGA
>DATGFK010000782.1:0-4752 GCA_035309185.1 Aggregatilineales bacterium | reverse complement strand
AGTCTGTGCCGCCGTTTGAGCGCCTTTCAAATCATTTTGCTTGATCGCGTCGCCAGCCGCCGACACCTGCTTCAGGACGCTGCCTGTCTGAGATTGCAAACCAGACAGATAGGCAGCTTTATTGGGCGCGTCGTCTGCGCTCACTATCAGCGGTTGCAACGCGGCAACGATCTTCGGGTTGATCGCAGCAGCAGCCGTGCCAGCAGATTCCGTTCCGCTGGCTTGTTCACTGGCGTCTTCCGTCCCGCCGGACTTCGGGGCGGCCTGCTCGGTGCTGATCGGGCTGGGCGTTTGCGCCCCGTTGGAGAGGAATCCCCTGGTCAGCACGGCCCAGTTCAGAACGCCGAGAACGGCAGTCAGCAACCAGAGAGTCAGGGTTGTGCGCATAACCAGCTTGATGTTCTGAACTTTGAACCATTCTGGCAACTGTTTTTCAAACCACATGCGGATCACAAGATACGTGGCGAGAATCTGAGCGATAGCTCCCGGTATCAGGTGGAGTGTGGGCACCAGATAGCCAGGCTGGCGCAGATTCCCCGGCACATCAGGCAGTAAAGTGAGGTAGGTGGGCAACATCACACCGAGGATCAAGATCCAGTTGACGATGGTGATAGCCGTCATCGTGAATTTATGGTAGGGTTCAAACATCTTTCGCCGTGCAAAAAAGAAGCCAAGGAGCATGGCGGGCGCAATCAAAATCACGTAGGCCAATAAAACCAGGTCGGACGTTTTCATATACTTTTCACTCCGTAAGCACCAAGGCGAAGGCAAACTCAATCTTACGGGCATATTTCCTGCCGTGCAAGCAGCCGGGCGCAATCAGAATGCGACGACGGTATAATTTTCGCAGCTCACGTGTTGATGACCCTAAAGCAGGCGAAAGCGAGCTTTTAATCGTATGGCTGAACAATCCCCTATCCGCATTGGAATCCTGGGCGCGGCGCGTATCGGGAAATCGGGGCTGATCGATCCGGCGCGTTCGGTGCCGGAAGTCGCAGTGGTCGGCGTTGCAGCCCGTGATCCGGAGCGTGCCCGCCATTATGCGGCTCGGCATGGTCTTGCCCACAGCTTTGAATCATACGATGCAATGCTGGCCGACCCGAATATTGACGCGGTTTACAATCCTCTGCCCAACAGTCTGCACGCGGAGTGGACGATTCGAGCACTGAAAGCGGGCAAGCACGTGCTGTGCGAAAAGCCATTTGCCGCAAATGCCGAAGAAGCCGAACGTATGGCGCAGGCCGCATCGGAAACTGGAAAGGTGCTGAGCGAAGCCTTCCATTTTCGTTATCATCCTCTCCTTGCGCGAGTCAAGTCAATACTCGCCAGTGGCGAGATAGGCACCGTACGCCACTTGGAAGCGGCGATGTGTTTTCCACTTCCAATGTTTGGCGACATTCGCTATCGCTATGAGTTGGCCGGGGGATCGTTGATGGACGCGGGGAGTTACCCGGTCAGCCTGATCCGCTTTCTGGCCGACGCGGAGCCAGAAGTCACAGGCGCCCAGGCAGTGCTGATCTCTCCGCAAGTGGATCGAGCGATGCGAGCAGATTTTCGCTTCGCGGATGGCCCTACCGCCCGCATGATGTCCTCGATGTGGTCGCGTGTCCTGTTACGTATTTTTGCTGTCGTCAAGGGCGATGCCGGAGAATTACGCATCCACAACCCTTATCATCCCCAGTGGTTTCATCGCCTGTATATCCAGGGACGCAATGGCAAGCGCGTGGAGCGTGTTCCCGGAGACAGTTCGTATGTGTATGGCCTGCGGGCCTTTGCAAAGGCCATCCGCGAGGGTGCGCCGTTGCTGACTGGCCCGGCGGATTCAATTGCCAACATGCGCGTGATCGATTCAATCTACATGAAAGCCGGACTCAAACGGCGCGGGACGTAGCGATCCGTTTGTCCGACTTATCTGAGCAGTTCAATGCACAAAAGATCCTCGAAAGCGAACCAGGATTTTTCCATTTGTACCCAGCGATGGGGCGCCCAGTGCCCCCAATGGAATGCCCACAGCGGAACCAGCATATTGCGCAAGACGTATAAACGATAATCTTCGCAGCAGTCCTCAAAGGAATAAGCAACGACGCCATGCTTGAGCAGACCGTCGTGATAGCGCCTGAGTATGTCTTTTTCCAGACGATGACGATGATCGGGATACCAAAAAAGGGAGATGTGGTAGGCAACATCGTGTGTACCGACACTTCTCCCCCACTGTTGCCAATCCACCAGGACGGTCTGGTGGCTCTGCGGGGCCTGAGGGTGTAGAAAATTCCAGGGATGGGCATCGTCGTGGACGAGCGTCACGGCATGATCCAGGCGCTTTTTGAGTAGCGAAGGCAAGATTTGTATGATCTGTTCGTACAGCCGACGGCGCTTTGCGGTCAAGCGTTCGCCCATAAAATCAACAAACGGCCCAAAGAAAGTCTGGTTTTCGCTCAGGAATTCACTATCAACTAGCGGAACTGACGGATCAAGGCTATCCCACCAGCCAGCGTGAAGTGCAGCCAATGTGTCTATCATGCGTTCGGCTTCGGCCTGCGTAGGTGGGGCTTCCCGCTCGACCATATAATGAGTGTTCGTCAGGTCTTCGAGCAGAATGTGATAGGCTCGCCGCGAGTCATCATAGACAGCATCGAAACAGCGGACTGTCGGTGAATTCGGTAAGACCGAGCTGTATCGACGATAAAATTCGACCTCATGGTTGCCCGCCAGGCAATCTGGCCCATCTATTTTGAGCAAAAAACGGGTAGGCAATGTTGGCGGCACACTGTGAGAATAACCGACTTCAATATGAACAGTTGCCGCGCCAAATGGTTGAGCAACGGTTTTGATCAGCGAAGTGATCTGTCCCTGCGGCAAAAAGCCATTAGCACGTAAAACGCCTTGCAACCAATCCGCACTCACCTGATCGGTATTTGCAATTGGGCCGTTGGTCATCATAGCGCCTCCAAATGGATTGTAAGTTATTGCTGCCCACGGAACGCGATAAACCGGTGCGCAAAGGCTTGTCCAAAGCGTCGGGAATCAATCACTGCCCCTGCACGGAGTTCCTCGTAGCGTCCTGATGGATTATGCAATTCTAGCGCCACACATCGCCCATTGTGCCATTGAAAAGCGTAAACTAACACGAAATGCCCGTCGTATCGCAAAAGCGGGCCGCGTTCTCCAAGTTCCGGCGTGACGGCAGCGGCGACCAGCCATCCATCGCGGATCGCTTCGCACACGTCGGGCAGGGACGCATAAGCCATGCCGCGACTCTCTAAGGCGTTCTGTTTTGCCAGGTCAAGGATCGCCGGATAAAACCAGCCTTCATCTACGAAATGGCCCGCCTCATCGTGAGTTCGGTAGCCACCGAGCGCAAGGCCGTCCTGAACCAGCGTCCACATAGGCCGTGAGGATGCGCCGTTCCAGGCATCGGCAGCCATTTTGACACAGGCAATCGCGCATGACCGATGCGCCCAGAACGTGTACTGGTCTGGATCAGCGGCGCCAAAGGATCGCCAGTCGGGGTCGTCCCGTCCGTGTAATCCAGCATGGATGTAGGCATGGATTAAGTCTGGCGTAGCGAATTGCGCCACGTATGGCACATCCACCGGCACGCGGTAATCGCCGTCAGGCAGCTTATGCAAGCGCTGCATTGCTGACCAGCGATTGGGCAGGCTGTGCAGCGGATCGAGAAGGCGATGCAGGTTTCGCCGCAGTCGCAACCCTGGCCGACGGAAAGGAAGAAGATCGGGGTTGATCATCTTAAAAAGTGCAGTCGAGCCGATACAGGCGAAAGGGGCCACCGGAAAGCATTTGTGAGCCGCCGCCTGCCTTCTTGAGCACCCATAGCCAGGCTTCAGCGTCAGCGGCAGGCGTCGCAAAATAGGCGGCCTGGGCTACCGTATCCGCTCCGCCTTTACATACCGCACGCGCCAGCGCCTCAGGTGTCGGCTGCCAGATCATTAGTACGTTGGGAATATCGCCCAGGTAAAAACCAAGCTCCCAGTCCAACGAATAATCGTAAACTTTTGATCCTGGCGGTAAGGCATTTAATTCGCTGACCAGCCGTGTGATTCCTGCGTACGGGTCATGATTGCTGCCAACGTCTGTCCGTCCAAGCAGCACGTTGGCGGTAAAAGGGATCATCAGCAATAAGACCAGGAGTGGCACAAAGCCGCCCAGGCGCAGAGCGCCACGCGCCACCAGCAGCAGGGCCAGCGGCCCCAGCGGCAGCAGATAACGGTCGTAAACATTAAAAGCAATCAGCCAGTAGCCGAGCAAGAAAGTCAGTAGCGTAATTGCCAAAACCCCATCCAGCAGCGATTCGCGGCTGCGCCTCACTGCAAACAGGGGAACGCAGGCCAGGAGCAGGATGGGGCTGAAGCCGGTTACATTGCCGAGCAGTAAAATCCAGTTATTCAGGCGGGGCAGCAGTTCATTGGCGCGGATGAACCGTCCAGGGTCATTGTTGTAGGTACCCAGCGTCCAGAAATCAACGGGAGCGGCGCGGGCAGCGCTCCATAGGCCCAATAGTACCAGGCCGACAAGCAAGAATCCCCCAAATCGAAGCAGCCCATTGCGCAGGGTACGCCAGCGTGCAGTTCGTGGTAGACACCTTGCAGGCGATACGCACATTCCGACGACGATGATGAGTGGAAGGTAGAACAGCGCGTTCTGCTTGGTAGCGATGCCCAGGGCGCAGGCGATACCGCATTGGCCCCAGCGGCCTCGAACGGCGGCCAAAGCGGCCAGAAGTAGCCAGAAAAC
>DATGFK010000781.1:0-2884 GCA_035309185.1 Aggregatilineales bacterium | reverse complement strand
GCAGCCTTACGCGCGTCCGCAGCCTCTTCCTCAACCCTACGCGGGAGCGCCCGGATCGAGCGGATCAGGTGACGGTGCGCCGGGAACGGTTGAGCCGATGACGAACACGATTGCAACGGCAGCCGCCCAACCCCCCGCTGTGATTGGCGACGCACCGATGACCGCGATCCCCATGCCTGCGCAGCCTGTCGGAACACCCCATCTGCTGCCTCCCATTCAATACGGCGGCGTCGCGCTCAGGGCAGTCGGCCCTGGCACCACCGATCTCAGGCTCGTGCAAATTCCTTGCGTCCAGGCGCCTTGCCCGATGATGCCGACCTACAACTTCGCCGTAACAATTACCGTCACGGGCGAGATCGTCCCGCCGCCGCCCTATCCCACTCCCTATCCGTATCCGACGCCTTACCCGCCGGTCTATCCTCCCATCGGCGCCCGGCCTGACGTATATATCGGCACGTCCTATCTGATGCAAACCGTCCAGGTGCAGCCCGGTCAGGTCGTGGAACTGCCCTTCCTCGCGCCGCAGGAGCCGGTTAGCCTGAGCTTCGATCCGAATGTCCTGCAAGCGCTGGATGGGCAGAATCTTGGCGCGCCGCAGGTTGGCGGCTGGTTCTTCCGCGTAATGGGGATGGGTACCACGCAGCTCGTGGTCAAGGATGATCGCTGCCTGGACGGAAGCACGAACTGTACGCCCTCCATCCTGTTCATCGTGACGATCCAGAGCGGCAACGCGACAGGCCAGGGATTCTAGTAGAGGCACCCACAAGACTTGAGGTTCATTGCCCCAGGTGTCTACTAGTAAGAATCAGAGGGTCGGCTCGCATGGGTCGGCCCTGTTTCAGATGTCTGGACGCAATTTGCAAAACTTTGGGCAATTCAGCAAAATAGACGCCTCTTCGTAAAAAGTTGTAAAAAGTATCGAGACATCATCATGCAAAAAGAACCTGCACAAGATTACGAAACCCAAATTGCAAGCTGGCGAAACAAGCTGGACGATCAGTTGCGGCGCGAAGACGGCTGGCTGACGCTTATCGGGCTGCACTGGCTACAGGATGGCATGAACACCGTCGGCAGTGACCCATCCAGTACAGTCGTATTACCTAAGAACAGCGCGCCGAAGCAGGTCGGCACCATCGAACTACGCGACGGCAAAGCGATTCTGACCGTCACCTGCGAGGAGCCAGTCACCGTGGATGGTGTCGAGGTGAAAACCGCCGAACTTCGCCATGATAACGCCGAGGGCGGCCCCTCTGTCATTGCCCTGCGCTCATTGTCCTTCTTCTTGATCAAGCGCGAGGCGCACTATGGCATTCGCGTCCGTGACCGCAATAACTCGGCGCGGACAACCTTCCAGGGCCGCAAATGGTTCCCCGTAAAACCTCAGTACCGCATCAAGGCCAAGTTCATCCGCTACGAGACGATGCGCACATTAACGGTTATGAACACCGTTGGCCTTCTGGTGCCAATGGACAATCCAGGCTACGTCGAATTCGAGCTGGACGGGCAAAAGTTGCGCCTGGAAGCCTTTGCCGACGAAGAGAAGAGCCTGTGGCTGATCTTCAAAGACCTCTCCAACGGCAAGACGACCTATGACGCCGGGCGGTTTCTCGTCGCGCCTATCAACGAGGACGGGACGGTTGACTTGGATTTCAACCGAATCTACAACCCACCCTGCGCATTCACGGTATTCGCCACCTGCCCGCTGCCGCCCAAAGAAAATATCCTCGCGGTGGCGCTGGAATCCGGTGAGCAGCTCTACAAATCCCATCGGACGATGTAGCCTAAGTGGCCGAGGTCGGCATTGAGGGACTGGGCAGTAGGCGACTCCAGGTCTTGCCTCCGTCCGCGGAACGATACACGGCTGCTGTGGCCTCCCACGGTTCGGAGACGGCAAACAGCGTTTGATCGGCCTCAAAGTTTGGTGAGACGGCAATCACCGGCCCTGTTGATAGTCCAAAAAGCAACGTGGATGCGTCGGCCCGGCCAGAACCGGGACTGCTCTTGACGAGATGATAACCATCCTCAGAGCGCACCACCGTAAATCCACCATTACCGCCGCTGGCCGTCATCGTGGGCGGCTGAAAAGCAGATCCCAATTTATCTACACAGGCATCAATGCCCGCTGGCGGTGTTGGTGTGGGCGTGACCGTCTTGCCGGAGTCGGTAGCCTGGACAAATTGCCAGCTTTCGCCGTTGTCGCCAGAAACCATCCATAGGGAAGGACTGTATGGAGCATATGCTCGCGCATCGTTCACGTTGAGCCAGATGTGATGGTCTTGAAGGTAAGTTGGAGAATACAAAAGACTGCCAACAATCAGCCCTGGTAGGCCCGTATTTACGGGCTTCCAGCTATCGCCGCCGTCCGTTGATCGCAGCATCCCTTGAGCCTCGCGGGGATCGTCGCTGGTGAGGCTGACAAACAGCGTGTGATCGACGGCAAAAGAGGGCGACGGGCAAATCAACTCAACGGGCCGATTGGCTAGGGCCAGTGTCCAGTGTTCGCCCTTGTCTACCGAACGATAAAGTCCAGTGGAGGTCGCCAGGAACACCGTCTGGTCTTGATCATAGCTCGGTGAGAGTGCGACCGGCCCCAGATAACCCTGCGGCGTCACCCGTTGTGTGGGATCACCCAGGATCAACGGCGAACGCTCGTCGCTTCTCGGCGGCCTACAGCACAGGGATGTTCCGGCAATTCGGAAAGTCGTCGTATCCAGAGCAAATAGCCATTGTCCCTTGGCAAGGTATAGGCGCGGCCCATCCACGCTCAGGAGTTGTGACGTGCCTCCGATTCCCCAGAAGCTGCGAACTTCGTGCCAGGTGCTGTCCCAGGCGGAAACGCTGGCGGCGGAAAGATCGTCGCAGCAGGTCGAGGTCGAAAAGAACA
>DATGFK010000780.1:0-5291 GCA_035309185.1 Aggregatilineales bacterium | reverse complement strand
GAAGCGTAAAAATTGAGACAAACGGTGGTAGTGCCACGCTGCGGAAAAAGTAAGCAATGAACTCTTCTACGGCGAAGCTCAGTACCGTGATGCCAAACAGCAGCAACAGCAGCCAGCGTTTGATGCGAAGGCCAGGTGTTAACCACTTTCGGATGATGTCCAGACGACGCATGGCTTTCAGACCTGCACTAGGAAATTCACCAAGCTCGGTTGTCGGGTGAGCTTAACAGGGGAGTACATATTTGCAAACGGAATGAGCACTTCCCGGTTGCAGTCAAGTCGCTCTTCCTGCTTGGTTGGCAGTCAAGCCGCTATTTGTGGTATGGTCTTTAGTAGACTATCGCTCAAAACGGCTCTTTTGCTCATCTTTGCCAAATGGATTAATCATGCACTATTTGATTACGGGTGGGGCAGGTTTTTTAGGAGCGGCGCTGGCGAATCGCCTGGCCGCGCAGGGAAATGTGGTTCGTGTCCTGGACGATTTGAGCGCAGGCGATCCGAATCGGCTCTCGCGGGAAGTATTTTTCACGCGGGGCGACGTAAAAGACATCCCCAAGCTGTGGACTCTGTTGCAGAGCGTTCAGTGTGTGTATCACCTGGCCGCTCGCGTGTCCGTGCCGGAGAGCGTCATGTATCCAGGCGACTACAATGCCGTCAACGTCGGTGGTACGGTCAGCGTGCTGGAAGCGATGCGCGAGGCAGGTGTCAAGCGCGTCGTATTCAGCTCATCCGGCGCGGTCTATGGTGAACAGGCCAGCCAGCCCCTACGCGAAGACATGGTGCTCAATCCAAGTTCGCCTTATGCCGTGAGCAAGATTGCCGCTGAACACTACGTGGGCACGATTGGCGCACTGTGGCATATTGAGACGGTCAGCCTGCGAGTTTTTAACGCCTATGGCCCAGGGCAACAATTACCTGCCGCCCATCCACCCGTCGTCCCGGAGCTGATCCGGCGTGCGCTTAGAGGCGAATCACTGGTTGTTCATGGCGATGGCTCGCAGACCCGTGACTATGTGTATATAGATGACGTGGTGGATGCGCTCGTTGCAGCGGCAACCGCGCCAGAGGTGGATCGACTCAGGATCAATGTGGGCAGCGGCGTTGGGACCAGCGTCAACGATCTGGTGGATGCCATTGGAGAAAGCATTGGCCGCCGTCTCATGCCATTACACGTTCCGGCAGATGACGGCGGCGTTTCGCGTATGTGCGCCAGCCTGACTCTGGCGCGTGAGAAGCTCAATTTTCAGCCCCAGGTTTCCCTGGCCGAGGGATTGCGACGCATCCTGGCTTCCGATCCCCGTTTTTAGCGCAAAGTTAGCGCCTAGACAACGCTTTACCGCTTCCCGGTGTGGTGCGCCAGGAAAGGCAAGGTGTCACGTTCCTTTTGGCGTTGGACGCCTGGTTTGCCCCTCTCGTACAGCGCGCCCGTTGGGCATGACCGTACGCAATATGGAGAGGCGTTTGGAGATTAGGACGCCTCCGATTCGCGTTGCTTGAAAGCGTGACTTTTGTCTGTGCTGGTGGTGACGGGCATCACTGAACGATCCCCTTGAAAAGACTTATAGTGGGAGCGTGGTCAACCCTGGTCGGCCACTATTTTGCCAGTTTACCCCAAAGGGGATCACATCTATGGTACCCATCACTTTAAGCCAACTGCCTTCAGTAGAAGGCGAAGGGAGGATACACGATGCAAGCTGATGTCAGGACGCCGCAGATTCAACCGCCAGATAACGATAAGCGCTGGCGGCTGGTCACGACGACCATGCGCCGTCACGGCTATGAGTCCGACTCGCTCATCGAAGTGCTCCACACGACGCAAAGCGCATTTGGTTTCCTGACTGATGACGCCCTGCGCTTTGTCTCAGTCAGCCTCAGACTTCCACTCAGCAAGGTTTATGGGGTAGCGACCTTTTATAACCTGTTTACCCTGCAACCACAGGGAGAACATAGCTGCGTGATTTGCCTGGGAACGGCCTGTTACATCAAAGGTAGTCCTTCCATACTCGCCAAGATTGAGCAAGTTACCCATGTCAAGCCCGGAGAAACAACCCCCGACAAAAAGGTTTCACTGCTCATGGCTCGTTGTTTGGGAACCTGTGGACTGGCCCCATGCGGCGTGTTTGATGGTGAAGTCGTCGGTAATTTGAGTCCGTCAGAAGCGACGCAGCGCCTGGAGAAATGGGGCGAAAATGTTGAATGAAACGCTTCAGGAGATTGTAGGAAAGGAACGAGAGGCCCGCGAGCAGTTTTCCCATCAAATCTTCGTTTGCGCCGGGACGGGCTGCCAGGCATCAGGCAGTCTGCAAGTCAAACAAGCCATCGCCGACGAGCTGGCAAAACGTGGATTGCAGAAAAATTGTGATGTAGTTGGCGGTGGCTGCCGGGGCTTGTGCGCCGCCGGGCCAATGGTTTCAGTTGAACCCCAGAGCGTCCTCTACCAAAAGGTAACGCCAGAACAAGCACCACAGGTGGTGGACAGCGTCGAAGGTTCATCAGTCGGGCTGTCACGCTCTGGAACGAGTGATTTCTTTACGCAACAGAAGCATGTCGTCCTTGAGCTTGAGGGAAAAGTTGACCCTGAACGCATCGAGGACTATCTTGCCCTCGGCGGCTATGAAGCCGTTTTCAAGGCCATTACGACGATGACACCGGCTGAGGTGGTGGATCAAATCACGGCCAGCGGTCTGCGTGGGCGGGGTGGCGCCGGCTATCCCACCGGCTTGAAATGGAGTACGGTTGCCCGTTCTCGCGGCGAGCATAAGTACATCATCTGCAACGGCGACGAAGGCGACCCCGGCGCATTCATGGATCGCAGTGTCATGGAGGACTATCCCCATCGTATCCTGGAAGGCATGATCATTGCAGCTTTCGCGGTGGGTGCGGACCAGGGATTCATCTACGTTCGGGCGGAATATCCTTTGGCCGTCAAACGCCTGAACGCCGCGATCCGCCAGGCCCAGCGGCATGAACTCCTCGGGGCGAACATCCTGGGTACGACGTTTAGCTTCAAACTCGATGTGCGGATGGGCGCGGGGGCTTTCGTGTGCGGCGAAGAAACTGCGCTGATCGCTTCCATCGAGGGAAAACGCGGGACGCCACGCACGCGACCACCCTTCCCGGCTGAAAGCGGGCTATGGGAATTGCCAACCCTGAATAACAACGTTGAAACTTACGCCAATATCGCCCCGATTCTCAATCATGGCGCGGACTGGTTTGCAAAGATCGGCACGGAGAAAAGCCGGGGCACAAAGATATTCGCCCTGACCGGCCAAATTAACAACACTGGCCTGATCGAAGTGCCAATGGGTATGACTTTGCGCGACATCATTTTCAAGGTAGGCGGGGGTATTCCCGACAGCAAGCGCTTCAAGGCGGTGCAAACGGGCGGGCCGGGCGGAGGCTGTATCCCTGAGCAACACCTGGATACGCCGGTCAGCTACGAATCGCTGACCCAGCTTGGCTCCTATATGGGGTCGGGGGGCATGATCGTCATGGACGAGACCTCGTGCATGGTAGACGTTGCTCGCTACTTCATGGAATTTTGTATGTCAGAGTCCTGCGGTAAGTGTATTCCCTGTCGGGTCGGCACGGCTCAGATGTATGATTTGCTCGACAAAATCACAAAAGGCGAGGCCACACTGGATGATCTGGCAATGTTGGAGCGGTTGTGTGATGTGGTCAGCAATACGAGCCTATGCGGTCTGGGGCAGGGCGCTCCTAATCCGGTCATCAGCACACTACGCTATTTCCGCGATGAATACCTTGCGCACATCGTTGATAAAGTTTGCCCAGCCGGAGTCTGCAAATTAGAGCAAACACAGGAGGTACTGGCATGAGCAAAGTAGTAACACTACAAATCAACGGCCAGGATGTCAGCGGAAACGACGACGAAAGTATCCTTGACGTTGCGCGCAGCAACGGAATTTTCATTCCGACTTTGTGCCACCTCGAAGGGCTGTCAGAAGTTGGGGCGTGCCGCTTATGCCTGGTCGAGATCCGGGGCATTTCCAAACTTCAACCGGCCTGCACCGCGATGGCTAACGAAGGTATGGTCATCACAACCAACTCGGAGCGGCTCATTGCCTACCGCAAGACGATTGTCGAGATGTTGTTCGCCGAGGGCAACCATATTTGCTCAGTGTGCGTCACCAACGGCCACTGCGAATTGCAGAACCTGGCTGTTTCCATGCAAATCGATCACGTGAGCATGGCCTACCGCAACCCTAAACGCAACGTGGACATCACGCACAAATGGTATGGCTATGACGGCAACCGCTGTGTGCTTTGTACACGCTGTATCCGCGTGTGCGATGAGATTGAAGGCGCCCACACATGGGACATGATGAATCGAGGCGTCAAGTCGCGAGTCATCACCGACATGGCGCAGCCCTGGGGCGAATCCGATACGTGTACCAGTTGTGGCAAGTGCGTCCAGGTTTGCCCAACCGGCGCGTTGTTCGAGAAGGGAAAAGCGGTTGCCGAAATGTCGAAGCGAACCGAATTTCTCCCGTACCTGACAGCTATGCGGAGCCAAAACCGCTAAGTCGCTTTACCTCCTGGCGAGAACAATAAGAGCTGCATCCCCTTCTTTATTTGTGGAAGAAGGGGATGTTGGCGACTCTGTACGATTTCGTCATCTCGCGGTGCCGGGATGTCCCGACGATTTGTTAGACAAAGCCCAAACTGCCTTTCCATGATTGGAGCTGTGCCCATTCCGGCTCACGCACCTATTTGCCTTGGGAGCGTTTCAATGGCAATATAGGCGAGCTTATGGCAAGGTCAATCTTCGTTCCCAAAATGCCAGGATTCTCAACGAAACTCCGTACCAGTCTAGGCCTATTTGTGGTCTTCTGGGGAATTTATTTCTTCACTTATCAGGGGCGTCCGATCAGTACGGACGAATTGATCCTGTTCGATGCTACGCATAGCTTCGCGCAGTTTGGGACGCTCGATCTCCACTATACCAGCGACCTGCGTCCTTTTCCTACAGCCCAGGGGCCTTTTATAGTCTATATACTGGACAGCGAACCTTTGCAGGCCTATGTGGGATCTGCAATCATGTGGCTAGCTTTACGTCTTCCGGGAATTGGCCTGATGCAGACGTTATGGACTTTTAACCTCTTCGTGACGGCTTTTACCGTCGTACTCCTTTACCACTATGCGCTACTGCTGGGCTACAAACATCGAACTGCCCTGCTAGCAGCGTCAGCTTTCGGCCTTGCAACCTACGCCTGGGTGTACTCAAAATTCTTCTTCCGGGAACCGCTATTTGTGCTGTTAGCGTTTCTGTG
>DATGFK010000779.1:0-19181 GCA_035309185.1 Aggregatilineales bacterium | reverse complement strand
TATAGTAGACTATATAAATATCCAGATAAGTTTAAAACAAATACAGCGCTTTGTGAAGGCCGAAGGAAGCACTTCGAACCGACGGTTGTGTTTTTGTGTGGCTGACATGTGGTCTATACTGAGGGTATGTACGATTACGATGCTTGCCTGCTCTATCACCCCAAAGATGGCGTAGTTATCGAGGGCATTGCCCAGCGCCTGACAGATAAATCGCACCTCGCGCTGGGCAGCTACGTTGTTGGGTCGGAGGAGGCCGACCTTGAAGTCGTCCAGGTACTGCTGAACCGCAGCGCGACTGCCGTTGTTTTCCTATCTGGTAAGACGCCTTCTGCCTGGGCCGATTCAAGCCTGCGCAGCGAACTCGAACAACGTGCAGAGACAGGCGCCATCCGCCTCATTGCCGTCCTGCTGCCTGGAAGCGCTGAGGAGATGGCTACGCCCCTGCTGAATGTCGTGGATTGCCGGTCGAGTCCGGAAGACGGCCTTAGACTTCTGGAAGCAGCAATCGTGGGCTACCGGCAGCCAGCCCTGAGATATGCGCCGCTGCCAGATGTACTCGCGGAGGCGCAGGCCGATTGTGTCATGTCGGGCGTGTTTCTCCCTATCGCTGAGTCTGAGTTCGAGCTTCGGCCTGAACTCGACAAACTGCGCACTTTCTGGCGCGACGGGTCGCAATACGGCGTCCTTGCATTAATAGGAATCGGAGGTTCGGGGAAAACTGCGCTGCTAACACGCTTTCTTCAGGAATTGCCAGATAACACGCTTAGTTTGCCAGCGCTCGCCGAGCAAAGCGGCCTGCGGGCGGCGAAAGCCCTGTTCGTGTGGAGTATTTACGACAATCCCAACATCGAATACTTCGTCCGTGGCCTGTTTGATTATCTGACAGACCAGCAAACGCTCGACCCGGTGCGAGACGTGGTTTATTTTTTATTTACGATCCATTATATGACGTTTTTGTAGATGTCAAGAGCATCCCTGTAGAAGCTAAGGCTCAGAGCGCATAACAGACGTTCGAACTACCCGCAGAAGTTCACGGTATCTTTATGATAGAGATCAGTCCGAAATGGGGTAGGCAACCAAGACTTCGTTTTGTGTCCCAATCTTCATGTCGAGATGCCAGTGCTGACCGGGCAAAAGAAGGTTGTACCTGGCATATCATCTGCATCAAGGCAATCTGGAGTGTTCAGCAGGATCTGACTCGTGGGACGAGCTTGG
This sequence comes from Aggregatilineales bacterium, assembly GCA_035309185.1. GTDB lineage: Bacteria > Chloroflexota > Anaerolineae > Aggregatilineales > UBA2796 > DATGFK01. The sequence goes on along the minus strand of DATGFK010000779.1, from coordinate 17,966 downwards.
CCAGCAAACACACGTATTGAGCGCAGTGTTATTGCTCGAGTACAGCCAAGCCCGCAGGCGGAATGTTCAGCTTGAACAGGCCGGGCATGAGATTGATCTCGCCGCGCTGGACGACCTTTCCGCAGCAGTCGCGAATGGTCATCTGACGCAGGCCCAGCGGTTCCATACAATCCGCGATCAGCTTATTTCCGAGCGTTCCATTGATCAGGATGTGCGTCGATGATTTGGCATCCAACAGAGTAAGGATAGTATTCGAGTAGGCAACGATAACGGTTTTGGGGCCATTGCATGCGCTTACGAGCGGGTAGAGGCTTTCAGGGTGCAGTGGAACAAGGTGACCGTCCAGCAGGACATCGCGATGAGTGCGCCAGAATCCCAGCCAGAAATTCAGCATTTCCAGATGATCAGCAGGCAGCTTATCGATCAATACGGAGATCTGCGGCACGGAAAATAGGCTGTTGACTATCTGCATCGCAGCGCTTTCGACCCGGTCGGATGGATGCCACATAAGCATATCCGAATGCACTGCCGTGTTACCCGCTAGCAGGCGAATGTCCAGGATGCGGACGCGATTCGTTAGCGAATTGTTGGGGCAGTCTCCGGCACGGAACATATTGCCGTACTTGCGCATGAGCGGCCCGACGTAGGTCTGTCGAAATTCGATCATGATGTCAGCCTTGATCCGGCGCAACCTCTGCATGGTATCGCTCAGTAAGCGATCTACGGCTTCTGGCACGGACTCGTAATCACGTTTGCTATCTTTCGTCTCGTTTCGAGGCGTAGGAAAGGCATCGACAAAATCCAGCTTCAACCCGTCAAGGCCCCACTCTTTTAAGGCTCGCTCGTAAATCCCGATCAGGTAGGCCCGTGTGTCTTCATAGCGGGGGTCAAGCACGCGCCAATCGTCCTGACCGATGTCCAACAGCTTCGTCGCAAATTGATCCCAGGCGGCAGAGTAGCGCCCGATGAAAGGTACCGAGAACCACAGCAGATACTTCATGCCGAGCGCGTGGACACGTTCGATGTGGGCGTGGATGTCAGAAAAAACCTCTGGAACAGGGTTCCAATCACCGCAGTAGGCATAGCCGCGATCCCGGTTCAGGGTCTGCCAGCCGTCGTCTACGATGACGGCTTCGCAGCCGAGCGTTTTGGCTAGTTTGCACTGCTCCTCGATCTCAGCCGTGTCCAGGTTTTGGTGGAAGCTATACCACGTCGAGTACATGGGTAGCCGAGCCGTATCGGGAACGTTGGCCGGGGTATATCCCGGCATAGCCGCCCACCACGCCTGCACGTCGTTCAGGCTTTCGTAATAGGGCATCTCGCGCGTATCCAGGCGCAGACTCGCTTCGTAGTGTTGCAGAGGCGGGACGGTGTCTGTGAAGAAATCGAAAGAGCAGTAGATTTGAGCGCTTTCTTCATGCACGCCCGCACGCATCAGTACTTCGTTGAGCGCATCGGACAGGGCAAAGGTCAGCCGATTCAGGCCGCTGAAGCTGTATAGCGATGTTACGGGTGCGCCGGAAGTGACTTTTACGGCATAAGGCATGGCCCATTCCACATCGAGGGCTTTTCGATAGTCGCTAAGCGGATTCCAATGCGCGTGAATATCCCGGATCGGGATCTCCCAGCGCAGGCGGAGCTTTGGGGGCGGGGTTGGCGTGGCAACGCTGAGCCGCAGATCGACAAGTTGAATACCTGGCTCAGGAGTCGATTGGGAGAGAGAAACTCTGAACGGCTCCCACTCACCTTCTACGGTGATCGTCAAATCGCCTGCAACGATGGATTGTGTGGTCATTTACGCCTTGATCGCGCCTTCGGTTAGACCCTTGATGAGGTATTTCTGCAGGAAAATATACACGATCACGATAGGCAGCGCACTGAGTAAGGCGCCCGCAGCAACCCAATTGATGTTACTCTGGAACTGTGATATGAACTGCGAGAGGGCCACCGGCACGGTCTGAACCTGCCGCTTTTGCAAGAAGAAGATCGAGAACTGGTAGTCGTTCCAGACTCCCAGCCCGACCAGGATCACGACAGTGGAGATGGCCGGATTCAGCAGCGGCATGATGATGCGGAAGAAGATCTCGAAACGGCTGCACCCGTCGATCAAGCCCGCTTCGTCCAGTTCGCGGGGGATGGCCCGCATGAAGCCGGTGAAGATGAAGATCGTGATCGGCAGAAAGAACGTGACCTGACAGAGGATCACGCCCCAGTAGGTGTTGATTCCGCCGATATCTACCATCAGTTTGTAGAGCGGCACCAGGATCGTCAGCGCGGGCACAATCAAAAACGAGATGCTTAGCGTATAGACAAAGTTATTCAGGCGCGTGGGGAAGCGCGACAGCGGATACGCGGCCAATGCACCGATAATGATGACAATGGCCACCGTGGACGACGTAATAATGATGTTGTTGATCAGGGCTTTATCCAACGTGGCGTTTTGCCAGGCGTTGGTGAAGTTATCCAGGAAAAGATAGCTTGGCGGAGTCCACTTCGAGGAAACATCCTGCGGCGACTTTGTGGCCAGATTCACCAGGATGTAGAATGGAATGATGTGAATCGCGCCGATCAGAATCATCAGGGCGTAGGTCGGAATACGGCGCACTGGTAGACTCATAGCTGGACTTCCCTTCTCCGCAGGATGAGCAGAGAACCAATGCCGACAATAGCGATCACCAGGAACATCAAGTTCCCGATGGCGGCAGCATACCCGGCATCCTGGCGAGCGAAATAGATGTTGTACATCATGGTGGACAGGGACATCGAAGAGTAGCCGGGACCACCGCCGGTCATCGCCACGATCACATCGAACAGCTTCAGGCCACCGATCAGATTGATCACGATGTTCACGGTGATGGCAGGCATCAGCAGAGGCAGCGTAATTCGGCGGAAGCGCGCGAATACCGTCGCGCCGTCGATGGAGGCTGCTTCCAATAGCTCTCTGGGGATGCTTTGCAGACCGGCCAGGTAGATCACCATCGCAATTCCCATGTACTGGTAACTGTTGACAAAGGTGATGATCGGCACTGATGTGCCGGTGGTGCCAAGCCAGTTCACAGGATTCATGCCCAGTGCTGCCATCACGTCATTGGCAGCGCCGCCGTCGTATTGGAAGATGAAATAGAAGATATAGCCCATGATCAGCGGGCTGATGATGACGGGTAAATAAACGATGGCGCGGAGCAGCTCTTTGCCTTTGACGTTTTGGTCCAGAAACAGGGCATAAGACAGCCCCAGAATATTCTGCAAAAGCGTGCTGACCCCACCGTAAAAAAACGTATTGAACAGCGCCTGATGAACGCGCGTATCTGTGAGCAAGCGCTGGTATTTGTCGAAGCCGACCCAGTTATAAGTGGGCGAAAAGCCATTCCAGTCCGTAAAGGACAGCCGAATGCCCTGGAGAAACGGATACAGGATAAAGATTCCAAACAGCAGCAGGGCGGGAACGTACATGAGGTTGAGGGCGATGGGCGAGTTCCAATAAAACTTAAGCCGCTCTGACCACGATGCTTTCCGCGCGACGGCTGTAAGGGCGCGCTGCGTTGAGTCGGACATAGGGGCTGCTTTCTCAATAAAACAGATCAATACGGTTTTGAGCAGTAAAGTCCTTTTTCGACGCTGAACCGGGAAACCCGTCCCGGTTCAGCGTGCTTACCGTGTACACAGTGAGGTGGATATGTGACTGGCTGAGGAATGGAGTGCCCTATTGGGCTGCGGTTGCGGCGGGTGTCGCCGCCATCGCGGCGTGCAGGCGCGTGTATTCGGCCTTCAGGTTATCCACATACTGCTGTGGCGTGACGCCGCCCGAAAGCAAATCCTGCGCGCCCTTATCGAGGCTGTCGAACATGCCGTTGGGCAGGTAGACACGATCAAAGTAGGGCAGAACACGAGTGTCTTTGTATTGGTTATACCACTGCGTCAACTGGCCCAGGTCAACGTCCACGCCTTCGATGCCCGCCGGTTCGCCGGAAGCTTTTGCGACCAGGGCGACGTTCTCAGGTTGGGCCAGGAAATTCAGCAGCTTGAGTGCGGCATCCTTGTTCTTGGTATCTTTCCAGATACCAAAGGTCGTCTTTTCCCCGCCCGTGAAGGTTGGGGTGTCGCCAGCAACCATTGCCGGGACCGGGATGAAGCCCGCATGGAGATTCGGGTTGATGGACAGCGCATCCTGGACGATAAATGGCCCGTAAATGCCCATCGCAGCCTTGCCAGAAGCAAACGCTTTAGCCGAGTCGTCATACTTGGCAGTAGTTGCGTCGGGATTCAGGCACCCTTTTTGTTGGAGGTCGAGCAGCTTCTGGGCCATTGGCAGGTACACCGACCAGTCGAAGGTGCCATCTAGCAGCGCCTGGGCCTGGTTCTTGGCCGGGCTGATCAGCAACTGGTCTGAGAACAGGTCAAGCATGTGGCCGAGCGGCCAGTTATCGGCGCCGCCGACGTGGATCGGGATGACTTTGCCGCCGCTCTTGGTCTTGATGGCATCGCAGACAGACAGCAGTTCGTCCCAGGTGGTGGGTGGCTTCAGGCCCCACTGATTGAACAGGTCGATATTAAAAACCGGCCCAACCTTGTCCTGGTCAAAGGGCAGCACATAGACTTTCCCGGCGTCATCCGTGACGATGGGCTTCATGGCCGCTACGATCTTCGAGGCCCAGGGCTGGTCACGCAGATCCATGAGGAAGTCGCCATAGCGGATTTTGGCCCAGCCGTGCGTGGAGAACACGTCCGGCATGTCGTTGGCCGCCATCTTGACCTTCATCTGCGCCTCGTAGTCCTTGCCAGGGGCGCTAAAATCGATCTTGATGTCGGGATTGGCGGCAGTGAACTTGTCCATCAGGCTTTGCAGCGTTTTGGCTGAATCGCCTACGACGTTCGTGGACACGGTCAGCGTTACTGTATTGGCTGCCCTGGCGCTAAAAGTACCCACGAGCGTCACCACAAGCGAAAAGACGGTAATTAACAATGAACCTTTGCGTAACATCATAGCTCCTCTTGATTCAGAAAATTCAATCTTCATTTACAGGCTATCATGGAAAAAGTGGTGGTCAGGGGTTAAAAATCTACACTGAGGTGATCTATTTCTACACTTTCCTGCGAATGGGGGGGCAATTTGGCTTATAGTGTATGTAGAGAGAATAGATCGCTTCAAAGAGTAATTTTGTAAGGGCTGGAAGAAATGAGGTTTCGCTATTCTTTACGGGTCAAGCTGACGATCCTGTTCTTGATCGTCATGATCCTACCTGTGCTGGTGATTATTTTCGCGCTGCCCACCGTATACCGGAACCTGTTCACCAGCGAGAGCGAAACCCTTACCCAGGCGTTGCTGACCTCGCTGACCCGCAACATTGAGACTTACCTGGACGACCTGGATCGGCTGACCATTGCGCCGTATCTATACAGCGACGTGATGCGTGCTTTACAGCTCAAAGCCAGCGGCAGCTATCCCAGCGCCGACGGTCACACGAAATACTTGTCCGAGCAGGCGCTGAATACGGCCCTGCCCGAATTCCTGCTGAATCCACGCCAGGACATCGCGGCGACGATCATGCTGCCGATGGATGGCTCAGTTTACATCAGTTCGCGTGATACATCAGGCAGTGTGTCTGGCTACCCTTTCACACAGCAAAGCTGGTACCGACAAGCGATCCAGGCTGACGGCAAAGTAGCGTTTGTGAGCACTCACCCCCAGGACTACCTACCGCTATCGCCTCAGAAACAGGTGTTTTCTGTCGCAAGGCTAATCAAAGATCCCGACTCTCGCAGACCCCTGGCGGTGATGATGGCCGATGCCGATACGCGCGTTCTCAGCAAGATCACCTCCGACCTCCAGCTTAATGTCAATTCCATCGTGGCGGTTCTGGATAGTAATCATCAGCTTATCTTTTCCAGCGCGCCGCTTTCGGACACTTTGCTCAAGCAAATCGCCGACCAATCTCCCGCGCTGGAAGGCGATGGCGACTCCTTCGTGAGCGTCTCCAGGACGATTGAATCCTCGCAGTGGGCGGTGGTTATCCTGCAATCCAGCTCGGAGATCAACGCGAAATTGCGCTGGATATATGTGATTGGCATACTGTTCGCTTTGGGTGGCCTGGTGCTGGCCTTTGTCGTGTTCTTCACGCTCTCTCGCTGGATCGTAGATCCTTTCCAGGACATGATCCAGGTCATGAAGCGCGTGCAGCGAGGCGATCTGGCCAGCCGCTTCAAGCCACAGGGTCGCGACGAAATTGCCGAGCTTGGAGATGCGCTTAACACGATGATCGGGCGACTAAGTGACCTGATTGACCGGGAATATAAGGCCGTCTTGAATCAGCGCAATGCTGAGTTCATGGCGCTGCAAGCGCAAATTCAGCCGCACTTTCTCTATAACACGCTGAACAGCTTCATCGCCCTGAACCGGCTGCGCGAACAGGCCGCCCTCGAACGAGCGATTTATGCTTTGAGCAATATGCTGCGCTATACACTCCGCCGTGATGAGTGGGCTACTATCAAAGAGGAATTCCAGTTCTTACAGCGCTATTGTGAACTCCAGCGGCTACGTTTTGAAGATCGTCTCAACGTGGAGATCCAATTCGAGCCTGAAGCGTCAGCGATCAAGATACCCAGGCTGTTGCTGCAACCATTGGTCGAGAACGCCATCATTCATGGCATTGAGCCGCTCGCGAAGAGCTGCATGTTGATCGTTAGCGCGGAACTGGAGCAGCGCGAGGATGGCGTCGGGTTGAAGATCTCGATCCAGGATGACGGCGCAGGCTTTGACACGGCGGCGCAACCCGTTTCCGGCTGCATTGGCCTTTCCAACGTTCGCGAACGGCTGAAGGTGGCTTACCCCGGATCATCCTTTGTCATGACCAGTGATTTGGCCATAGGAACCAGAATCCTCATACGAATCCCCCTTGAACAATCGGCGTTAGTGCTAGGAGAAGTGACCCGTGATGCTACGAGTGCTTATCGCGGATGACGAATACCTTGCCAGGAGCAACCTGCGGGGAACATTGGAGAAACTTTCCGTGCCGATCAAATTGGTGGGCGAAGCCACGACCGGCGCCGAACTGGTGCAAATGGTCGAGCAACAGATGCCCGACGTGGCGTTCGTAGACATCCGTATGCCAGGCATGAATGGCCTGGAAGCGATCAGGATCGGCAAGAAACTCTCGCCCGCAACATACTGGTTTATCCTGACGGGCTTTTCGGAGTTTGAATACGCCAAAGAGGCAGTTCGGCTTGGCGCCGCCGACTACCTCCTGAAACCTGCCGATCCCACTGAACTGGAAAATCTGCTGAGAAACGTGAGCGAGACCGTCCAGCGGCAGCTTACCCGGCTAAATCAACAGTTCGAGCGGGACGTGATGGCCCTCAGTCACGGTTTGAGTTCGCTGCGGCAGGAAGATGATGCTTACCTGCTCAAAGCCAATTTCATTGGAGTCGTGATCTATGTGGATAGCTGGTTGCCCGAAGCAGTCGTGGCCGAGCGCGAGGTAGAACTCGGGCGAAACATCGACGTGCTGCTCGAAGATTACGTGGCCTTGAACCTTCGCGCGGCACGCTTCACCCTGCCGAACGGGCACATGGTGCTCGTCCTGGCCTGGATGGATACCGCCAGGGAAACCGGCAAACGCCAGGCGGAAAAGATCCTGCGGCGCCTTGAAGAGACGATCCGCGCCCGCGAAGGCAACGATTTTCAGATCACATTGTTCCAGACCGATACGTGCAGATCTATTGATTCGCTCGATAGCCAGTTGAAGCGCTTGCAGGAGATGTCAGCCGCGCGTGCCGTCCTGGGGATCGGCAAAAAATGGACAGTACGCGATTTCGATAGCACTCTTTTAAACGACGAGATGTTGAACGTCGCGGCGTTGCTGGAAGCGCTGCACGAGGCATTTCGCGAGGCCGATACGCTGGAATACCGCCAGTTGCTACCGAGGCTTGAACGGGCTATCAAAGCCCTGCCACTGAGGGACGCCCCAACATCAAAGGACACGCTGGCTGGCTTTCTCAACTGCGCCTTCGGCATACACCTTTGTCCTGTTGATAGTATCCGCGCGTGGATCGAATGCCTTGAAGCGCAAGGCGAACACATGCTTGTGCAATCGCGGGCGACTGACCAACCCGAACTGATCGACCGCGTGCTCGGCTTTATCGCGACGCATTACCCTTCGGACATTGGCGTCGGGCAGATCGCGGAGCAGCTTGGGATCACGCCAAACTACCTGAGTGCGACTTTCAAGAAAAAGATGGGCATGTCCTTTGTGACTTATCTGACACAGGTACGTATGCTCAAGGCCAAGGAGTTACTCAGCGACCCTGCGCGGCAAATCCAGAAGGTGGCGGAAGCTGTCGGCTATTACAACACACGCTATTTTGCCAAGCTGTTCATCCAGTTTGCCGGGTGTACGCCATCGGAATACCGCAAGATGATTGCGGGACACTAGCGTCTGATTGCCATATCCATAAGAGTGTGAGCGCAAGCGAATTGAACGAGAGCCAACCAATTTTGGGGCTTTTTGGCCCAACGAATACCCAAAGAGCGGCGTTTGGCAAGCCAAGAGAAGAAGCGCTGAACAACCCGGCGATGCACTGGGAGCTGGGTTTCACCAGGAATCGGACAGGCTTCAGTAAAGCGTTCGTCGCGACGGCGGCGACGATTCTGTGAGCAATGTAGCGTTCGTGTTCGACAAACTGATGCACACCTGGGAAATCATAGCCTCTGTCAAGGCACAGACGTTCTTCAAGCTCATCAGTGTCAGACCGACTTCATTGGCCGATCATTTACTGTGCTGCGTTGACTTCAGTTTTCGCCCAACCATGGCGCAGGCCGGACACCAGCCGACGAAACCAGTAAGGATGGCGGAAAGGGCAGCGGCAATTAAGACAATAGCCAGGACTGGATATGTTGCGCCAGATCCAAAGATCGCAAAACCGGTCGCACCCGCAGAAGCATCATTCGCAAAACGCGCTCAACAGGCGGAACATTTTTAAGATACAACATGCTATGGCTCCTTCTCTGGATATGGCTCAAGATAAGCGAAATGACGGTGCCAAAACCACGAAAAAGACTGCCATTGACTGCCAGTTTGCCGCCAAATAAGACAGATCCGAAATATGTTATCGGCAAACGGGTACTTATCAGCGTTTCAGTTAACCCTGGTTTTAAGGCGCTTGGCAGGTCGTTTGATGCACGATGATGCGCTTCATTGCGATCTCGGACTCTGGAGCGCTTGACTCTACCTATCGCCGTTGTAGAGCACAGCGCCCTCAAGCCTTGCCATATAAACCTCGCATGCCATACGCGCCGAGGCCCAGGGAAAGTTCACCGGTGTGATAGATTTCGTGTTCGAGAACGTGCCAGATAATCCATTGGCGCGTACAGTCTCCCCATATTTTCCACTCTTCTTCGGGCATGAATGCTGGATTTGAGAAGGTATATCCAAGATCCTCAGGAGTCCAGCGCTGGAGCGCACCGGAAATCATCTGCCACGTTACTTCAAGTCCGGCTACCAGTTCAGCAGTTTCGCGCACGGGTTGTCCCTCTTCATCCCAATGCACGATTGGGTCGAGATCAGGATTGCCAGCACACATCCAGCCCTGGAACCACCAGGCGCGATCTGCAACCATATGCGTGACCAGGCGACCGAGCGACCAATGGTGGGATGCTGTAGATAAGGCAAGCTGTTCGGAGGACAGCGGCGCGATCATTTCCACAAGGTTGCGCTGGATATTTTCCCAGCCCTGGTAGAACATCATGAGTGAATAAGTTGGCTCAGTCATGTCTGCCTCCTTGTTGCTGACGCGAACGATCTCTCGAACATAAGTTCAATAAATTCAGTTTAGCTTATTGTAGTTCACTTTGTCAAGTTAATACTTCATAAATTGAAGTAATAAATAGTGATTTTGAATTTGGTAGCTATTCTGCCTATAATCGGGCTATGAAAGATCGAAGTTACCAACAATTTTGCGCGCTCGCCTTCGCCCTGGATGCCATCGGAGAGCGCTGGACTCTGCTGATTATCCGTGAGCTACTGGCTGGCCCCCGCCGTTTCAAAGACCTTGTTGATGGGTTGCCAGACATCAGTACCAATTTGCTGTCCGAGCGGCTGAAAAGCCTGGAACAACAGGACATCGTACAACGGCGCACACTTCCCCGCCCGCAGGATCGACGGTCTATGAATTGACCGAATTCGGTCAGGGGCTTGAAAAGGCCATTCTTGAGTTAGGCAAATGGGGCAGTCAATTGCTGCCGCCTTCAATAGACGGCTTGGCGCTGCCAAGCCTCGGCGCTGCAACTCTGGCGATCAAGGCCTTTTTTCAGCCAAAACAGGCGCAGGATATTCACGAGACCTATGAACTGCATTTGGGGGATGAAATACTTCAGGTGCAGGTTGCAAATGGCAGTCTGACCCTCCAGCAGGGACTAATGCTGCCTGCGGATGTAGTGGTGTATACAAATATGGAAGCGTTTATGGGCTTGTTTGCCGGACAGCTTACACCGCAACAGGCAATTGCTGCTGGCCTCGTCCGTGTTGAAGGTGAAGCGCAAGCCCTGACGCGATTATTGAGCTTGTCAAGTGTGGAAACGGCGCTTAACAGCCACTAGTCATCATCAACCTGTCCAGATCTCTTGATTCCTACCCCCATTGACCCACGAGGCTGAGAATTGACAGACAGTGCGTTGGCGCTGAGCAGATCATCGCCAGGCTTCAACGGTTCAGTCAGGGCAATCAATACCCTTGCAAGTGTGTAGCGTATCTGACCCAGAGGCTGTGATGGCTGACAGCCTGGAACTGCGCCTACCAGTTCCCGCCGCTCCGGCGACTGATCTGGGTTCGACTGGGCAGAATGATTAGCATGTGTATCGTCGCAGAAGAGCAGGTAATGATCCGACGGGTGCCGATAACGACTGGTTGTTCTGGTGGTTGTTCTGGAATTTTGTTCGCTCATCGTAGCAGACTCCTTCCACGAACCTGAAAGGGGTGTAAATATCCCCAGGATACGCACTTCTTTCGCCGCCTGAACGAGAACGACAGGCGGCGAACGTTAGGCAACGTAACTAGACGGTCAACCGGCTGCCTCATAACTGAGAAGGACGACGCCCTTGCTAAGTGGTTTACTCTCCACGAGGGTCAGATTGGTCAGACCCATCCCCTCCTGGAAAAACCGCTTTCCACAGCCGACGATCACGGGATGCACCATGATCCGATAGCTATCTACCAGGCCAGCCTGCACCAGCGCCTGGACGAGCGTGGCGCTCCCTTCGATGAGAATATCCTTACCGGGCTGTTGTTTAAGCCCGGCGACTTCATCAACGACATTGTCGCTGATAACTGTCGAGTTGTTCCATTGCGCGCTGAGCGGTGTTGAGGTGACGACGTACTTGGCTATCTCGTTCTTCCAGTCCGCGATGCCATATTTATCCCCCTTCTGGTTGGGCCACCAGTAAGCCTGGATGTCATACGTTCTGCGGCCCAGGAGGAGGCCATCGGAGGCAAGGACAATATCGCGTATGACCTCATCGCGCTCCTCACTGTAGAAGGGCTGTGCCCACTGGCCCATCGTCTGTGCGTCAAAGACCCCGTCGAGACTCATTCCTTCTGACACAACGATTTTTCTCATACTGATCTCCTTTTCTTCCTTTCTTTGCTTTCATCACATTTTGCTGTTGAGCACTTCACCGGGCCGCCGCGAATGACAAGCGGGTTCGGCCTGGTTCCGACACAAGTGGAACATACGCTGGCAGGCGTCGGCGCTGGCCTGCTTCAATCGTGCGCAGGAGCAGATGCGAGCTGTGGTGAGAATGTCCAGGCACGTAAACCCGCGCGCCGGGCCAGCATCACCCCGGCGCCGAGGAACAAGACGATCCCGTTGAGCAAGATCGCAGAACGCACGTCCCAGAGCTGGGCACTTAACCCGATCCACAGGTTCCCGAACGGTAGCATTCCAAACCCCACCATCAGCCATAGACTGACCAGGCGCGCCCGCATATCCGGCGGGGCCATCCGCTGCAAAAGCCCGATCGCCATCGTCATGACGACGGGGGCGCTCAGCCAGAGCATCACATCGCACACGAGCCACAGCGGTAAGCTGCTTGTGAAACTGGCAAGGCCAAGCCAGACTCCCATCCACGCCACGGCGGAGCCGACAACCAGACCGGGGCGCGGCATCTCCTGGGCGAAGGGTATGATGAACACGACACTGATCAACACGCCCGTGCCGAAGGCTGCCATCAAGACGGCCAGGGTCTGCGCATCGCCGTGAAGCACCTGGCTGGCCACGGCAGGAAAGACGCTGATGACGGACAGCCCGAAAAAGGCCATCCACGCGACAAAGGCTAAAAGATCCTGTAACCGAGGCTGCGTCCGAATGAACTTCAGGGCCTCGACAAAATCGCCAAGGGGATGGCTCTGCCCCGTTTTGCGGGCCTGCTGTGTACGCACGATAAGGAGACTGGCAATCAAGACAAGGAAACTCAATCCGTTCAGCCAGAAAGCTAGGGCTGCGCCAAATGCGCCGATGACCAATCCGGCCAGCGCCGGGCCGACTATCCGGCTCACTTGCAGGATCATAGCGTCGAGATTTACGGCGCGCTGCATGTGGCCGATGCCCGCCAGATCCCCAAGAAAGGCTTGCTGCGCTGTCTGGTCATACGCTGTCACGATGCCGAGCAGCAGCGCCAGCACGTACACGTGCCACAATTGAACCCGGTTGATTTGCACCAGCAGCGCGAGCGCGAAAGCCAGAAACATGGCGGCGGCCTGGGTACCGATTAACAATTTACGGCGATCCAGACGGTCCGCCCATGCACCGGCCCACGGCCCCAAAATCAATAGGGGCAACGCCGATAACATCGCGACCACCCCAAGCGCGGCTGGGGATTGCGACAGTTGCCAGACGACCCAGCCCTGGGCGGTCACTTGGAGCCACGTGCCAACTAACGACACGGCTTGCCCGCTCAAATAGATGGCAAAATTGGGCCTGCGCAGCGGTTCAAAGGTCGTGAAAAAGGTGCGTATGATTTTGGCTCGCATCTTACTTTATTCCCTCCTTCGTCACATTAGCAGATTGCGAAGCACAGGATGGCAGTCACCATCACTTTGCCTCATGTGCCAATATCATCGTGGAAGGGCTATACTGGAACAAGTAGCGACTTTATACTGGTATAAAGGCCTACCAGGCTAATCGGAACAAGTGGCGATGGCAAAGCGCGAAGATACCGAGCAGATGCGGCAGATGGAATTGGGCAATTTCCTGCGCGCCCGGCGCGAACGGCTCCAACCCGAACAGCTCGGCTTGCCGAAACGAACGCGCCGCCGCACTCCTGGTCTCAGGCGTGAAGAAGTCGCTGAATTGATCGGTATTGGGGTGACGTGGTACACCTGGTTAGAACAGGGTCGAACTATCCAGGTATCCACAGATGTCCTGGAGAATCTGGCTCGTGTTTTCCAGTTGAGTGCAGATGAACGCACGTATCTCTTTCAGCTCGCCCAGCGCCCCTCACCGTCGGCCAGTACCGAAGCGCCCGAAGAGGTGCCGTCTATCCTGCGCGATCTTTTGACTACCCTGGAACCCGTGCCTGCCCATATTCGAGATCGCCGTTGGAACGTGTTGGCCTGGAACCGTCCAGAGTCCATTCTGGTAGATTGGTATGCGTACCCGCCAAATGAGCGAAATATCGTCTGGCAGCACTTTATGAATCCTCGGTTTCGTCAAAATATGGTGAATTGGGAGCGCGAAACCCGCAGCATGGTCTCCGAATTTCGAATGGCCACCGGAGAACACAGTGAAGAACCCTGGTTTACCAGTCTTATCCAGCGGTTGCAGGAACTAAGCCCAGAGTTTCGGAATTGGTGGCCGCTGCATGAAGTGCGGCGGACGCGGGAGCTTCCCGTCGAAATCCAGCATCCGCAGCTAGGTTACCTTGTTTTTCGACCCGCGCCGACTTCAACCCGGTCACGTGACAGCGGCCATGAGTGCTGCCGTGCGCAATTGAACCGGACTCTGCGCACTGACTGCGCCCAGGCCGACGGGTACCAGGGCTAGCGCAAGGGTGAGGGAAATTATGAAACGAAGCCCATTCATCGTAATCGTCCTGATCAGCAGACAAGAATTCTGAATCGGGTCTGGCGATAATTTGTGGTAATTCAGCTCCTTCTCAAAACCTCCGCTTGCAATTTGACCGCAGTCCGATATTATATAGGATATATTTGTGTTCGGCAAAAGGCCTACCAGATGCGTTTGTCTTTTCATAGCAAGAACAAAGCTGTCTATCACGCTCTGCTTCAGTCAATCATCACGGGCGAATCCCGCCCTGGCGAGCGGCTGGTCATAGATAACCTGGCTATCGAGCTGTCAGTCAGTCACATCCCGATCCGGGAAGCCCTTCGCCAGTTGGAAGCAGATGGATTTGTCACGATTGAGCCTCATGTGGGCGCGACCGTGACGGAGATCAACACCAGCCTCGTGAGTGAGGTGTTTGCGCTGCTGCAAGCGATGGAAATAATTTCCAGCCGCGTAGCCTGCCTGCAAATGAGCGACGACGAATTGAAGGCGCTTGGCGACCTGATCGACCAGATGAAATCACACTTGGACGATCCAACCCGCTGGTCGCAAGAAAACAAAGACCTGCACCTGTTTATCTGCGATTGCGCGAAAATGCCCGTCATCAAGAAGATGATGCAGAAGACCCTCGATCACTGGGACAGATTGCGTCTCTATTATCTCAAAGCTGTTTTTGCAGACCGAATTGAGATAGCACAACGAGAGCATTTTGAGATTCTCAAGGCCTTCCGTACCCGTAATCCCAATGAAGTTGAAAAGGCTATTCAGCGTCACAACCAGGCAGCGCTGGCTGCATACTCGAACTTTCTAGGGATGCAGCCGACGCCGGGAGTACGCAATCTTGCTCGCTAATCCAGTGCAGCGAACGAAGTTTCAAAATGCCTTTGCTTTCGGTACGGAACAGGTGCGCCACCTGATCGAGACTTACCCGGATTTCTTTCCGCTGTACACATTCAAGGGAAAGTGGCATCACGACCAAGAATCCTGGACAAATTGGTGTGAAGGATTCCTGGGTGGCGAATTGTGGCTGATTTATGAACAGACGCACGACGCATGGTGGTGTGAGAAAGCCGAACACTATGCAAGATTGATCGAACCGCGCAAGACGGATCGTACAGTACATGACCTCGGCTTTTTGTTCTGGCTGACCTGGAAACGCTGGTTCGACCTGACCGGCGACCCGGCCATTAATGCGGTCGTGGTGGAGGCAGGAACGACATTGGCCGAACGGTTCCAGACTAAGGGACAGTATTTGTGCTCGTTCCTGGGGCCAGAGAGCCTGTTTATTGACGTGATGATGAATGTCGGGATCATTTTTTATTCGGGGCAGCAAAAAGACGATCAGAATCTGCTGCGTATTGCCCGCGAACATAGTTTGACGACGCGGCGCCATCTGCTGCGTGGCGATGGCAGCATCGCACACGAAGGCATTTTTGACACCGAGACGGGACAGTTCCTACGCCAAAGCACGCGCCAGGGTTGGCGGGACGACTCATCCTGGGCGCGTGGCCTGGGCTGGGCGTTGTACGGCTTCGGGACGGTTTACCGCTTTACAGGAGATGCACACTTCTTACAAAGTGCCGAGGCGTGCGCGAATTATTATATTGAACATACGCCCTCGCGCGGGGTACCTCCCAATGATTGGTCTGAGCCGGCCCCATCCTATCCGTACGAGAGTTCGGCGGCGGCGATAGCGGCCAGCGGAATGCTAAACCTGGGACAACTCACCGGCGATCCCTCTCGTGCAGACCTCTATCACCTATACGCTCTACGCATTCTGGATACACTAACCGATCCCGAATTCCTGGCTATCGATACGGCTGGTTGGGAAGGTATCCTGAAGCATGGCATCTACCATCAGTCGAAGAAACTGGGTGTAGACGAAAGCGTGATGTGGGGTGATTACTTCTTTATGGAGGCCCTGAGCAAGGTGCTGGGGGATGAGAGAACCATTGCTCGATTCAACGCCTGAACGACCGGTGAATAAGCAGGTTGCACTCGTCACTGGGGCCGGACGCGGTATCGGGCGAGGGATCGGTATAGCATTGGGCCAGGCGGGTTGGGCTGTCGTCGTCAATTACCTGAATAACAGCGCTGCCGCCGAGGAAACTGTGACCATAATCAAAGGTGCTGGGGGCGAGGCAATTTCTGTGAAAGCAGACGTTGCCAGTCCAGAACAGCACAAACACCTGCTGGAGCAGGTGATAGGAGCCTACGGACGAATTGACTTATTGGTGAACAACGCCGGGATGGCGCCACGGCAGCGCGCCGACATCCTGGATACAAGCGAAGCCAGCTATGACGAAGTGATGGCCGTTAACCTGAAAGGGCCGTTTTTTCTCACCCAGCGTGTGGCGCGCCTGATGATCGATCTGAGGGCGGCGTACACAATTCATGATCCGATGATCGTCAATATAGGCTCGATGAGTGCCTACACGAGCAGCCCGAATCGCAGCGAATATTGTCTATCAAAGGCCGGAATGGGCATGATGACGCTGCTCTTTGCGGATCGCCTGGCCGAATACGGGATCAGGGTCTACGAGGTACGGCCTGGTATCATCTCCACCGATATGACCCATGTAGTGGCCGCCAAGTACGACAAACTGATCAGCGAAGGTTTAACTCCGATCCGGCGTTGGGGCCAACCCGAAGACGTAGCGCGGATTGTCGTCGCGATTGCGCAGGGTGCGCTACCTTTTTCGACAGGGGAGATCATCAACGTAGACGGTGGCCTTCACTTTCACCGGCTGTAAGCAACGGGAGCATTTATGGTACATTACCGCCGTGTCGCCAATATTAAGGCGGCTTCGGAGCTACGCGAGCATCTCGACTCGCTCAACATAGACCTTCCGTTTGATGACCTCGTGCAGAACGGACCAGATGCGCCCCTGGCCCAACCATTGACGTTCGACGGCTTAGCCCTGGGAAACCGTTTTGCCATGCTGCCAATGGAAGGTTGGGACGCGGCCCAGGACGGGCGACCCACGGATCTTGTTCGGAGACGTTGGCAGAATTTTGGTCGAAGCGGCGCAAAGTTGATGTGGGGCTGTGAGGCTGTCGCCGTCCGTCACGATGGACGGGCCAATCCCAACCAATTGGCGATAAACGCAGGCAACGTAGGGGAGTTCGTAGCACTGAGGTCGCTGCTGGTCAGCACGCATCAGGAGCGTTTTGGGCGCGTGGATGACCTGGTAATCGGACTACAACTCACTCATTCTGGACGTTTCGCCAGGCCAGACGACCACAGGCGGCTGGCACCCAAAATCCTCTATCATCATCCAATTCTTGACCAGCGCTACAGTCTGCCGTCTGACATACCTGTGCTTACGGATAGCGAAATTTCCTCACTGATTGAGGATTTTGTCCGCGCGGCTGTACTGGCCTACAGCGCGGGCTTTGACTTCGTAGACATCAAGCATTGTCACGGCTACCTGGGACATGAATTCCTGAGCGCGGTAGACCGCGCTGGGTCATACGGAGGCAGCTTTGAAAACCGCACGCGCTTCTTGCGGAAGATCGTTGCCGGGATCAGGGCCGAGGCGCCAGGGCTGCGAATCGGCGTGCGATTGAGCGCTGTGGACTGGCTGCCGTTCCATCCTGGACCCGATGGTCAGGGCGAGCCTGAACGCTTACAGGGGGGATCCTACCGCTATGCGTTCGGGAGCGACAGCACCGGCCTGGGCACTGACTTGACCGAACCTATCGCTTTTCTGGATCTGCTGCGCTCACTGGACATCAAACTCGTATGTATCACGGTTGGCAGTCCATATTACACGCCGCACATCCAACGCCCGGCATTGTTCCCACCCTCCGACGGCTATTTGCCGCCAGAAGACCCACTCGTTGGCGTGGCCCGACAAATCGCCATCACCGCGCAGCTAAAGGAGCGCTTCGGAGACCTGATTTTCGTCGGCTCT
>DATGFK010000778.1:0-5501 GCA_035309185.1 Aggregatilineales bacterium | reverse complement strand
CTGCTGAGAGGCATCACCTTCGTGGAAGTGCTTGTGCTGGCTGTTGCGGGCTTCGGCATGTTCTTTTTGTTCGCGATAGCCAGGCCTCTTTGGCCCTGGGATACGACGCCCTTCAATGCCGCCTTTCTGGGAGCCACCTATATCGCCTCTTTTGCGGCAACTCTGACCCTGGTGCTCCTTAGTAAGTGGTCAGTGGCCCGCATGATCCTTCGGATGCTGCTGGTCTTTACACTGGTTGTGCTGATCGTATCTGTGTTCAATCTCAGCCAGTTTCACTTTGATCGCTGGGCAAGCTGGGCGTGGTTCGCACTGTATATCCTACTACCCCTCAATGCAGCCTACCACCTGTGGCTATACCGAAAACTGCCCCCCGCCCAGAGCGTCGGAACTCCTCAACTCTGGCGGGCCTACTTGATGGCGCAAGGCATCGTCCTGGGTTTGTATGCGTTGGCACTGTTCATGGTACCCGATCTATTCATTGCATTCTGGCCCTGGCCCGTAGATGTTTTCCACGCGCAAATGTACAGCGCCATCGGTTTTACCGCCGCCATCGCTTCTTTTAGCCTGACCTGGGTCGCTTCCCGTGACGAGTTCATGGCATTGGGGTTAACACAAATAGCATTAGGATTATTTGCTTTGTTGGGCACGTTGATCGTCAACAACGTCAGTGTAGTCAAGAAACACGTTGATTTTTCAGTGGGCGGAACGTGGTTGTGGTTGGGTGTCAACCTGTGGTTGTTTTTGATGGGAATTGCCATGCTGGTGCGCTGGCAACGGAGTAGCGATTGAACACGTCATATCAGATGGCCGCGAGGCAAAGCTTTCAGACTTCCCGAATGCGAATCGGGCAATTTACCGATAGTTTCCCGCCCATCATCAATGGCGTCAGTGCGTTTATCAGTGAACATCATCAGCAGTTATTACGACAGGGCTGCCGGGCTTACATTTTCACATTTGGCTACAACAAATATCGAGCGCCAGGCGTGGTGCGTTCACCGGGACTACCCTACGGTCCCAGCGAATTTCGCACCAATCTTTTCCTCTCGCCTCGCGCGACCCGCTTGGCTCGCGGTCTCGACGTGTTTCACGTGCATGAACCGTTTGGTATCGGCGGCATTGCGCTGCGCATCGCCCGACAGGCGGATCGCCCGGTCATCTTTACCAATCACACCCAGCACGATGTGTACATCGAGAACTTCCCGAAGTTGATTCAGCCGCCGCTGCAAGGCCACATGCTGCGCACGATGGCGACCTTCTTGCGTTCCAGCGCCATTTCGACGACTCCTTCCGAGTTTACCGCCCGCTGGATGCGCCACATTGCTCCTGAGGTAGGGGATCGCGTCCAGGTCGTGCATAATGGAATTGACCTGAGTAAGTTCGACCACGCCGGAATGCCTTTCCCGCGCGAGCAGCTTGGCATTTCGCCCAGCAGCACGGTATTCATCTACGTAGGCAGATTGACTCCGGAAAAGAACCTGCCCGTTTTTGCAGAGGCATTTCTCCAGGCGGTGCAGTCCGGCAGTGATGCCGATTGGATTGTCGTCGGGGAGGGCCGATTGCACACAGTTTTGCAAGAACAGCTTGGCGCCATTGCCAGCCGGGTGCATTTCCTGGGCGCCATGCCTCGCCAGCAGATTCCGGCTTACCTGGCCCTGGCTGATGTCTTTGCTACGCCGTCCCTGAGCGAAGTGAATCCTATATCGGTAATCGAGGCAATGGCCTCTGGCAAACCGTTCATCGGATTGCAGGCTGGGTGGTGGAGTGAATTTGAGGGGCACGAACGAGCTGGTATCTTGACGCAGCACAGCACCCCGGCACTCCTGGACGCCATCAGCCGCCTATGCCGGGATCGCGCCCATCGCCTGGCGATGGGCATCCAGGCGCGGTTGGTCAGCCAACAGTTTGACATTCGTAGCGTGACCGCCCGATGGTTAGAACTCTATTCGCGGGTGGCCGCGACGACAAGCGTCCACTCTGCCTGGAACATCCGGCACTGAAACAAGCATTAATGCTTTAATAGGCGATCCACGGTATTAAGCAGCAAAACGATGTCGAACGGTTTCTGAAGAAACTCGGAAACGCCATTCAAAGATGCCCGGTCTACATTGGCGGCGGACACCGCAATGATGGGCACGTGCGGTTCCAAAAATACGGCATATTTTTTGAGAAAATCCCAGCCGCTGATCTCCGGAAGGTACATATCCAGGCACACAAGGTCTGGCCGAAAGGTGCGTAGCATCTCCAGCGCTGTCAGGCCATCGGAAGCAAGCGCCGCTACATAGCCCTCATTTTCCAGGGCGCGGCATATCAAATTAGCAAACGCCAAGTCATCGTCCACGACCAGGATGCGCCCCTTGCTTTCCACTGAATGCTCCCTCGCTTTGGGAAATGGAAACGAACCAGAACTGGCGAAGATGCGGGGTACCTGCGCGAAGGACTTCGGCAGGCCAGCACCCAGCATTATACACCAAGTTGATAGGCTATTCGCCTTTTGTGGCGGATAGCTATCAAAGCGCAAGGGATAGCCCCTGCCGCTTCATGGCAAGGGGCGAGGGGCTTTCAATCTAGCGTTCCAGGAAGATCAAAATGCCAATGGCGATTGCCAGAATATCGAGGATCACCTGGATAGCCGGACTGATGCCCCCAAGCGCAGGGATCAATCCCACCAGTCCTGTAACAAAAAACCAGATAGCCGCCAGCAGCATCCACCAGGCTCTTGGGCGTCGCAGTCGCATGATTTCCTCCGTAGGCAATGAGATTCGGGTCTCTGCGGTTCAGTATAGACCTCTCACTAAACGCATGAATAGGAATTGATCCTCATGCCTGCTTAATCGGCGAAGCGAACCTCAAACGATTTTGCGGCAGGCTCGATGAAACGAACCAGGTTTTCCGCCTCTTCACTCAGACCCCGCCGATTTTGCTTCGAAAGCGGCTCGAACGGTTCGAGAATCAGCGCCGCGGACTTCTTCGATTTTTCGACCTTCCAGGTTCCGGCCACAAAACCGTCCACCAGAAACGTCGCCGCCACACGCAGGCCGGGCAAATAGACCTTCGAGCGGTGCGCGTCCGCTACCACGCGGGTACGATTCGTATGCGACAGCAGGAGGTTGTCGAATTCTGGAAGGAAGCGTTCGGGGACAGGGGTATCGGCAGGAGGCAGCAGTCCGTCGGGGACATCCAGCAGTTCTCGCTTGCGCTCATCCTGATGGATGCTCAATTCTGGTTTTAACTTTTCAACAGCCTCTTTCAGCTTGCCCAGCCCTGACCATGTTTGAATATCAGTCAGCGTTGCCGGGCCAAAAGCGGCCAGATACCGAAAGACCAACGCCCGCAGATCGGTTTCCGTCGGAATTGGTTTCCCAAGCCAGGCTTCGGCCAGTGTGAACTGCGGCGTGGCTGGATAGCCCCATCCAGTGCTGACCGGAACCTGGATCAGCGGAACGTTCATTCGAACCGTATAGCGGAGCGCGCCCACATCAGTATCTGGCATTTGTTCCGAGAACATCGCCGTAATTTCGGCGAAAGTGCGCGGCTGCTCGGCGAGGAATTGCTTCCCCATTGCCAGTACCGATTCGACGTCAAGTTGAGTCCCTCGCTGTTTAACAATGCTTTCCGACCCGCGTTGGAGAGCGGGCTGAAGTGTGGCTCGGAAGCGCACATAATCCTCGGCGGTGAGCAGATGCAACGTGCCGCGCAGGAAAGTTGCTTTCACAATCGCCCGTTCTTCGATCAAACGCGCCAGATCGTCTCGCGAGAAGGCGTGCAGGCGAGTCCACAAACCGACGTAAGGTGGCTGCGGCAGTTGTGCCTGCATTGCAACCAATCGCTCGACCGCCCCCTTAACGGGCAGCACCGAGCGTTCCAGGAGCAGTTGACGGGCCAGGGTCGCCCGGTTCAGATCGCGAAGGGTCAGGGTCGCCACGGTGCTTGCCTCCAAAAATGGTGAGGATGTTCCAAACTATAGCATGGACGGTGGATCGCCAATTGTAAAAACGCGACATTCCGCCGATAATTTAGAATGTTTGTGCTACTCGATCTTCGCACCGCTTTGCTGTTTCGTGGAATAGTTTTGTGAATTAGTAGGGTCAGGGTAAAAGGATGGCAACGCCAAAAATCGAAAAGCCCAGGGGTGTCTTGAACCTTGAAGCGGGACAGAAAAAGTTTCAGCTTTCGATGTACCTGCCAGTGCCGAAGTTGGTTCTATTTGTCGAACACTACTGGATCGTACGTTGGGATTTGCGCGACGAGGAGCCTTACCTTCAGCAAAACCTGCCGCACCCTACCGTTCACCTGGTCTTTGAGCGAGGTCATTCTCGCATTGTCGGGCTGATGCATGGGAAGTTCTCACAGCGCCTCGAAGGCCAGGGCTGCGTGTTTGGGATCAAATTCCGACCCGGCGGGTTTTACCCCTTTCTGAAATCACCGCTTTCGGCTTTTACCGACAAATCGCTGCCCATTGAAAGCGTGTTTCCTGTCCACAGCACCGTCCTGGAAAACACGATCCTCTCCAAAGAGAGCGATGAGGATATGGTCGAGGTCGCCGAGGGATTCCTTCGCCAGCACATGCCAGCGCGCGACCAAAACCTAACCCTGATTACCGACATGATGAATTTTATCGTCAGCAACCACGACGTTACCAGGGTAGAAGATATTGCAGATCGCTTTGGCATTGCCCGCCGAACCTTGCAGCGCCTGTTCAGCCAGTATGTCGGTATCGGTCCCAAGTGGGTCATCCGGCGCTATCGCCTTCACGAGGCCGCCGAACAGTTGGCGGCTCACAACCCCGTTGACCTGCCGACGCTGGCGCTCAATCTCGGTTATTTTGACGAGGCGCATTTCAATAAAGACTTCAAGATGTACGTCGGCAGCACGCCAGGTGCCTATGCCAAAAATAGCAGCAAGTAAAGGACTTGTCGCTTTCAATCAATGAGCGGCGGTTGGAAAGTAGAAGGCTGACGCGCTACCTGCGTTGGCGATGAGCCAGTTATACTAGACTGTCGCCAGTTGGGTATTCCTCAGTTTCTGGAAGGGAACAAGCCAGTCCACCCATAGCGGCAACGCACAACATGAGGTTCTAATAGCGCATCAGCGAAGATTCAGGATTCAAGACGATGGCTCGCAATCGCACAATTATTATCGCAATCTTGCTGCTCCTGGTCGCCTTCAGTCGAATTCCGCGCCTGGACGAGTTCGACTTCCATCAGGACGAGGTATGGACGGTTTATCAGACTTTCGGCTCACCGGCTCAAATTGTTCAGTGGGTTCCTTTTGACTGGGCGCCATTGCATTTTTTGTTTGTTGGCTCCTGGCGCTCGGCGGTTGGCATCGATCCAATTCCGCTGCGCTACTCTTCCGCGCTCATGTCCCTCCTTACTGCTACGCTTCTATACCGCGTTGCCCGGCGGTTATTTGGTAAAACAGGCGTTGAAGCGGCGGGACAGTTGACCATCCTGGCCTATGCCGCCATTGGCTATGCGACCTACCAGAGCGTGATCATACGA
>DATGFK010000777.1:0-10645 GCA_035309185.1 Aggregatilineales bacterium | reverse complement strand
GGGCAGCGGAGGGATTTATCCATCAATCAACGAGAAGCGTTGCCCAGGAGATGAGGGGATGATCACGTTTGTTTCTGGTTGGAGGACACTGGATAGAGATAAGGTGCTGCTCAAGGTTCGTGACAAGAACAGGCGCGCAGTGTTCTTCCTGGATGACGTGTCCAACTTCCGTGAACTTCTGCCTGATGCACCCGTAGTTGACCTGTACCGGAACGGTGTATTGGACTTCAAAGTGGATGACGAACAGGATACCCTGATTCGTGTGAATTATGATACTGACCACAGCCTGATTATGCGTGCAGTCACCCACACCCTGCTCAATGGGGCCGATGCGCAGATGGTAGTTACCTTCGATGCGCTTGATACGCTTTACCGGCTGTTCCCCGCGATGCGAGCCGGGAATGCGGTTTTGGCTGCCAACGAGCGCCTGGATGCCCCCGTCGGGGATCGCGTTTTGTTTACGCGCGGCGGCTCGTTCCGCTGGACAGATCACATCCTGGAAGGCCGAACGTCACTTCTGGTGAATACGGATATTCTGGACGCAGGCACAGTCCGCGACGATGAAGAGGATCTTGATTAAGTCTTCACCTCGCTACCGTAAGGATAAAATCCTTCTAAGATGAAGCAATCTTATATCCTGTCCCACATGGATGCCATGCGTATTATCGCCATAGTTCAGGCCGAGTTAGAGAAGGACGGCATGGGTGCGGCTGTCGCCGTTGCAGACGAACATGGCGAACTGATCGCGCTGCTGCGCACGGATGGTTGTCCCCTGGCTTCGATCAATAACGCGGTCAACAAGGCATTTACTGCTGCCCGCGAGCGCAAGGAGTCAAAAACCGTCGGCAATGCTTCGAGGGAAAGCGGCGCGCCGCTCACTAACTTCGGCGATCTGCGTTATATCGGGTGGGGTGGAGGCGTTCCT
The DNA here is from genome assembly GCA_035309185.1 of Aggregatilineales bacterium. Taxonomy (GTDB): domain Bacteria; phylum Chloroflexota; class Anaerolineae; order Aggregatilineales; family UBA2796; genus DATGFK01. The sequence goes on along the minus strand of DATGFK010000777.1, from coordinate 9,720 downwards.
ATTTTTTACGACGGGCAGGTGATCGGCGCAGTGGGCGTCAGTGGCTTGCCGGAAGAAGAAGATATGGTCTTGGCCCGCCTGGGCGCTGCGGTGCTGTCTGACAAAGCCAAATCCTAGTGTGTCATGAGACGATTTCGCTTTCGTACGCTTTGTGCTATTGCGCATCTGGTAGTCTTTGCCACAGTTGTCCCCGTTAGCGCTGCGTTGAGCGTACCCGCTCCGACTCCTGAAGTGCCAAAGGAAATGACCTTCAAGGGCGAGAACAATCTTGTCATCGAAGGCCTTTTCTATTCCGCGCCGCAAACGCCTGCTCCGACGGTAATCCTCCTCAATTTTCGTACGCGATGGTCGGATTGGGCGCCAATGTGGAGTACACGCGGCTTCAACGTCGTGGCGATAGATTTGCTCATCTACAACGTGGGTGGATCGCTTGACGCGACTATCAAGCAGGACGTTAATGACATTCTGTTGGTGATGGATCAACTGAATTCCGACCCCGCCGTAATCCCGCACCAGTTCGCGCTAATTGGGGGCAGCCTTATGGGTGGCGATGCGCTGGTGACTTGCAGTAAAGCCCCAGATTGTAAAACTGCAATACTTCTGAGTCCCACCCCAACGGTCGAATCCGAGTATAGCGAAGATCCTATGGTAGCAATGGGAAATCGCCCGATCATGATCGTCGCCAGCAGGGGCGAAGGGATAATTGCAGATACGGCGCGTGACTATGCGAAACGCGCGCGAGGGTACCACTTACTCTTGATTTACGACTGGGGTTTCCACGCGACAGCAATGTTCTACGCACACCCCGAACTGGTGGATACAGTTGGGGACTGGTTAGTGACGTACCTCTTGAACAGACGGGGCAGCCCATTGCCGCCGTCTTCATTGGTGTTCTGAAGACGGCGGTAGGCATTCTGTATTCTACCGGCTACTATGGGTACTCATGCACCTAAGGATCAGTGGCCGGGGTTGTTGCTTACCTGATAGCAAGCCACATCATACTGCGCGACGGAGTTTGGGTTCTTCGAGTTTTGAGGTTGGGTGCCAGCGTAATGGCTACCCGCAACGCCGCCGGGCACTTCGTTAAAGGCTGAACCCGCTGCGCTGCTGGAATTACCTGGGCTGGCCGGTTGGGATTGGCAGGATTGGCCGGGCTGGCCGGTACCCGCCGGGTTTCCTGAAGCCAGCGCCGCCCCGGCGATGCCAAGAACAAGAGCCAGAGCCATCACGACAACTACGATCCGCTTCATTTGCTTCATCATACGTATCTCCCTATTGTGGATGGATAGGGGCCGTTGTCGGGCAGCATTAGTGGATTCTCGAGGGCCATCTTCGGCGTTGTCTTAAGACCCGATATACTGGCCTGTAGGGAGTTACGAGCGGATCGGTGATTCTGGATCTCGCTCCGGTGTTTGCATATGCTCTCTCACCGCTCTTTAATCAAATTGCAAAAGCATTTAATTGACCCGGCGATTTGGCTGGGGTTATAAATTGCCAAACGAGGGCGAACCATCATTTTGCGCAGGCTGCGAGGGCTGTTGTACCTGGTTGACATACAGGCTAGCCGATCCCTTTTGGTCACCGTCCACCAGTACCACAAACTCATAAGTTCCCGGCGTGGGAAAGACGATATTGACAAGGCGCAACGTGAAATTCATCGTCACGCGCAGACCCCGGCCATTGGGCACCGTGGCCGGGGCATTGAAGTTGACCAGTTCCTGGCTGGCATCTTCGTTTAGCAGTTTGATTGTCACCTGAAACTGTCTGCTGTATTCTCCTGGGTCGGCGGCAAGCTGGGCGACTACATGCATTTCGGGATGCTGTGTCGGGAAATTTAGCGCGTTGATCACTGAGAAAATGCCCATGATATTCAGTTTGTCGTCTTTGGTCAGGTTGGCATAATCCGCAATGTGCAGGAAAGCGAGTTCCATCGTAGTTTTCCTCTCAGGGCAGACTGTCTCTCTAGAATGCGAGAGTCAATGACTTATTCTAACGAATATGCCACCATCCCCGTAAGGCAAATAACCTGGGCAGGACAAATGCTACCCCTTGTAGGTGACAGATAGCACTACGCCAGCCGACAATCCCGATCCATGATCTGGCTGTAAGGATTCCCAAAACTCTACGCGGGCACGGAAAGAAGGATGATAGCATGTGTTTGGCAATTCCCGGCAGGATAGTGAACATCACAGGGGATTCCCCCCTGACTCGTACTGGACAAATTGATTACGGCGGTATCTTCAAGGAAGCGAGCCTGGCCTATGTCCCTGAGGCAAAAGTAGGGAATTACGTCATCGTTCATGTTGGTTTTGCTATTGGCATCGTGGACGATGTGGAAGCACATCGAGTGTTTGACTATTTGGCCGAGATGGGCGAACTGGCCGAACTGGACTCTCCGCCGACGAGTTCATAAAGGCCTTCACTGTCACATATCGAACGTGCAATTTGGCACAGGAATTCATGATTATCTGCACTACAAGTGCGGAGCCGTTGGCGGCATGATCGCCGTAACATCTCATATCTTTACTGAACATGACTGGAAAAGCGGAGGAGCGTATCATTATGGAAATGCCAGGCATTGTCCACAGCACGTATGGACTTGAAAATCACGGTCTGCGCGATCTGGAAGCTGTTTACTGGAACCTATCTACGTCTGCCCTTTACGAAGAGACCATCCGTCGGCGCGAAGCTCGCATTGCGCATCTGGGGCCGTTGGTCGTTCGGACAGGGCAGCATACGGGCCGCTCACCCAATGATAAGTTCATCGTCGAAGAACCTTACAGCCAGCCCAAAATCTGGTGGGGTAAGGTCAATCAGCCCATGAGCATGGATCAGTTCGATGCGCTGCACATGCGCATGATGTCTTATTTGCAGGGCAAGGACGTCTTCGTGCAGGACTGTTATGCCGGGGCCGACAAGCATTATCGCCTGCCCATCCGCATCATCACGGAATACGCATGGCACAGCCTGTTCTCCCGCAACATGTTCATCCAGCCCGATGATGGGGAACTGGTCAACCATGTGCCGGAGTTTACGGTCATTGACGCGCCAGACTTCCACGCCGATCCCTCTATTGACGGCACGCGCTCCGAGGTATTTATCGTCCTCAATTTCGCCAAGAAACTCGTGCTCATCGGCGGGACGCAGTATGCTGGGGAGATCAAGAAATCCATCTTCACCGTGCTGAACTACCTGCTTCCCCAGCGCGGCGTGATGTCCATGCACGCCTCGGCCAACATCGGGCCGAAGGGCGATGTGGCTATATTCTTCGGCCTGTCGGGTACTGGCAAGACCACGCTTTCGGCAGACCCTGCCCGAACACTCGTCGGCGATGATGAGCACGGCTGGAGCGATCACGGCGTCTTCAATTACGAAGGCGGCTGCTACGCAAAAGTCATTAACCTTTCGGCGCAGGCAGAGCCGGAAATCTACGCCACTACACGGCGGTTTGGAACCGTGCTGGAAAACGTGGCGATGGACAGTGCCACCGGTCGGCTCGACCTGAACGACGCATCGCTAACCGAAAATACCCGCGCCGCCTACCCGATTGACTACATCCCCAACGCAGCTTCTGACGGCCTGGGCGGACGACCTTCCAACATCATTATGCTCACTGCGGACGCTTTTGGGGTGTTGCCTCCCGTGGCGCGCCTCACCTCGGCCCAGGCGATGTATCACTTCCTCTCTGGCTATACGGCAAAGGTGGCGGGTACAGAAAAAGGCGTGACAGAGCCAAGCGCGACCTTCAGCACATGCTTTGGCGCGCCGTTCATGGTGCTGCCGCCAGCCGTCTATGCCAACCTCCTGGGCGACAAGATCGCGACGAATGACGTGAACGTGTGGCTGGTGAACACGGGCTGGACAGGCGGCCCTTATGGGGTCGGCAACCGCATCAAGATTGGCTACACACGGGCGCTGATCCACACAGCCCTCAACGGGAGTTTGCTCAGTCTGCCGACTCGACCCGACCCGATCTTTGGCATCGCGGTTCCGGTGGCGTGTCCCGGTGTGCCTGCCGAAATCCTGGACCCGCGCAGTACCTGGGCTGATCCCGCAGCCTACGACGCCCAGGCCGAGAAACTTGCCAAAATGTTCATTGAAAACTTCCGTGCCTACGAGCACTACGTGGTGGAGGAAGTCCGCGCCGCCGGGCCGAGCCTGGCGCAATACGCCTGACGCACTCCGTGTAGATCCCACGCGTTTCCCCAATCGCTGTAAGGGACGTCAGAACAGGCGTCCCTTACGCTATAATGTCCGGCCAAGGGTAATTGGGGAATATCCATGAGCCAATCGGTGGCGATAAAAGATTACAGCGCTGAGCATACCGCTGAGGCGTTGGAAGCGATCACGCGCATCGGCGTGCGGATGCTGCGCAGCGGCGCGTCAAGTTCACGCACCAAAGACACGATGGATCGCGTTGCGGCGATTCTCGGCATTGAACACTTCGAGACGTTTGTCACACCGACCAAGATCATCAGCATCATTTACGGCAAACAGGGCAGTTTTACGCGGGCCATGCGTGTGCCCTTGCTGGGCGTGAATATGTCAGCCATGAGCAAAATCCGCACCCTTATTCTTGAGACGAAGGAAATGACACCGGACGCGCTCAAGACCTGGCTGGATGCGCTCGAATCCGAAAAATTGAATTATACAACAGCCGTGGTAGCCGTAGCAGTGGCAATCGCCTGCGGCTGCTTCGCAATTATCCTGGGCGGCGGATTGCTAGAGGCTATCGGCGCCGCGCTGGGCGCCGCTGTCGCCCAGATCGCTCGCGTGACCCTGGATAGACGTCACGTCAATCCATACATTATCACCGCCTTTGGCGCATTCGTAGCCAGCTTGATAAGCTATGCTGTCATGAAGGCCATCGGCGCGCCAACTCCGCGCATCGGGTTGATAGCCTCGGTGCTCTTGCTGGTTCCTGGCGTGCCCCTGGTAACTGCCCTGCTTGACCTGCTGCACCTTGACTTGATCTCCGGTCTGGCGCGAGGTGTCTATGCGATCATGCTCGTTGTCAATATCGGTGTCGGGATGCTGGTGGTGCTGGCCCTTACCGGGTTTTCGATCCTTTAAGAATCACCAGGAGCCGTCTGTCGTATGACACTCACCGATCTTTTGTTGCAAGCTGTCCTTGCGCTATGCGTGACCATCGGATTCGGCGTATTGTTCAACGTCCTACCCAGGGCGCTCATCCCCTGCGGGCTGGTAGGAGTCCTGGGCCACCTGGCACGCTTCTCGCTTCGCCAGTTAGGAGTCTCAAACGAAGTGAGCACCTTTCTAGGCGCCCTGGTCGTCGGTTTATTTGGCTATTGGGTTTCCCGGAGGCTGCGGATGCCTCGGCTCGTTTTCACCGTGACCGGGATCATTACGATGATTCCGGGAATCTCCGCCTACGAGACAATTATCTTCTTCAGTCGCGGCAATATCCTCGACGGCCTGCAAAGCGCGGTGCGGGCTGGCCTGGCAACGGCAGCGATAGCTATTGGCCTCAGTACCGCTCGCATCCTGACCGAGTTTGAGCTATCGTTCTACTCGTAACTTAACCGATTCGGGGTGGCCCCTGCCGGATTCGCTTGGCGACATCCGACTCGTCGTTGGGCGCAAGCCACATGCTCTCCAGCCACCACGTGATCCCGCCCTCGATCATCGGCTCGATTTTCGAGGCAATCTCGCCTTTATCTGTGCCCGACGTGCGACCCTCCGAGACGATGTCGAATGGCGTGGCGATTCCTTTCGTTTCACGGAATTCCCGGATAAAGGCCGTCATAGCCAGAATATCGTCGGGTTTGACATCGTCAAACGAACCGTCCGGATTCATTTTAGCGGGCAGGAGGCCGTCGTAGTGCGCAGCACGCCGTAAGGATTTCCCATGAGGCCACGCGCCCACCACCCAGATCGGAATTCGTGGCGACTGCTTCGGTGGCGGTGGCGCGAAAAACGTTAAGGGTTTGACATGGTAGTGTTTCCCGTCGAACCGGAACGGTTGGCCGCGCCACAGCCCGGTCACAATGGTCAGGCCCTCATCCAGCAATTCGGCCCGCGTTTTGCGGTCTGTGACTTCGCCGAACTCCGCAAACCCGCTGTCCAAAGCGCCCAGGCCAACTGACAGCACCGCACGTCCATTCGATAGGTTGTCGAGCGTAGCCGTTTCGCTGGCGAGCTTCCAGGGCCGCCTGCGCGACACGGGCGTGATCATGGTGCCGAGCCGCACTCGATGAGTTTGGACGGCGATTGCAGAAAGAATTATCCAGGGATCGATTCCCCAGGCAGTATCTGCGACGAACACGCCATCCCAGCCCGCCGATTCCGCTTCGACAGCAAGGCTGACGGTTTTGCGAACGTCTAACAGGGGAAAAACAAAACCGTATTTCAGCATTTGGAAGCCTAAATCACAAACTGCCCATTTTTGTAGAGCAGGTCGCCGTCTACAATAATCTCGCTATCCTGGCGCATATCACACAGCATGTCCCAGTGGATGGCAGATTTGTTCTTGCCGCCGGTTTCCTCGTAGGAATTGCCCAACGCCATGTGGATCGTCCCGCCGATCTTCTCGTCAAAGAGGATATTGCCGATAAAGCGATTGATGCCGTAGTTGGTGCCAATAGCCCATTCGCCCAGATAGCGGGCGCCGGGGTCACTATCAAGCTGTGCCAACAGATAGTCCTCATTCTTTTGCGCCGAAGCTTTCACGACCTTGCCCTGCTCGAAGGTCAGGGCGGCGCCTTCCACAGCCCGACCATCGCGGATGGCAGGGTAGCTGAAACGCACCCAGCCATTGACTGACTTCTCAACCGGCCCTGTGAAGATTTCACCGCTAGGCATGTTGTGGGTTGCCGTCGAATTGATAAACGTACGGCCCTCGATGGACAGTGTCATAGCAATATTTGGCCCATGTAACTCGATACGCTTACGGCCCGCCAGCCAATCCACGTATTTTTGCTGCCGTGCCGCAAGGTCCCGCCAGCTCTGGATCGGGTCGGGCTGATCGGCAAAGCAGGCTCTGTAGGCAAAGTCCTCGAACTCACGCAGACTCATGTCAGCTTCTTGGGCTAATGCCTCCGTGGGGAAAAGCGTGACCGACCAACGTTCCGGAGTACCGCTTGGATTTCCCCCTGCCGACCGGAGAAGGTCCTGCCGATATTTCCGCCGAGAGACTGAACGATCCGCACTGACCTGGGGCGGGATGCTTGAGCTTCGACGGGTGTTAGCCGATGAACGAACGATGATCGTGGCGTCTGACTCGTCGCGGATCCAACGCTCCATGGGCGGCGTCCAGGCCAACTGCGACGGATTGCCGTTGCGCAACAAGAAATCGGCCATGTCCGCGTCGGCAAAGACCACTGCGTACGACATGTTGCGAACTCCGTCGAAGGGCACAAAAGCGCAATTTGCTCCAGCCAGGATGATCTCCTTGTACAATTCATGCAGCAGGGGCAGTCCGGTCATGTCGCCCAGCAGAGCCACATTCTCCCCTGGCTGAATGGAAACGGAATAGTGAACCATCGTATGCGCCAGTCGCTGAATGCGCGGATCAGTCATCGTCGAAATTCTCCAGGTAACGTTAAACTCATTGCTGCTGGGCCACCTCAAGGTCAGCCAGTGTCGATTCTATCAGACTGACGGCCTCACCGAGTGTTTCTTCATCAAAGGCAAAACGGGCGCCGATCTCTGTATACAGTTCAGGCAGGGGCAGCGTGCCCCCAAAAGAAAGCGCGTGCCGGTACTTTGCCACTGCCTCGGCCTGGTTACGCCGCGCATTGCGCCAAACCTGCACCACGCAAAGGCGCGACATCCCGTACTCGACATAATAGAATGGCTCCGAAAAAATGTGTAACTGGCGCTGCCAGGCGATTCGTGTCCACGGTTCTAGACCTCTGCGATCCACGCCCGGCATAAAGCGCTGCATAAGTTCGAGCCATTCGTCGTTGCATTGATCCGTATCGGCTGCGTCCACCACATTCTCGTAAACCCAGTGCTGAAAGGCGTCCACGACTGCCATATACGGCCAGAACAAGATAAAATCCTCAAGAACTTCGGTCAAGGCGCGTGCCGCGTCCGCTTCGGAATAGAAGCCGCCCGCCAATTGAGTCAAATATGGGGAAGCCAGCAGTTCCATGGCCGTCGAGGCGACCTCGGTGAACTCCCGACCGGGTCGGAGTTGCTGTTTGTAAGGCAAATGGCGCGTCTCGAAGTTGTGGAAGGAGTGCCCGGATTCGTGAAGCAGAGTCAGGACGTCCCCATGCAGCCCAACAGCGTTCATGAAAATGAAAGGTTGTTCCAGTTCCGACCAGTTGCAATACCCTCCTGGCGCTTTGTTCTTCCGATTGTCGAGGTCAAGCAAACCTTCGCGCCGCATGGTCTCGAAGTAGCCACCAAGGGTGGGATCGACCCTTTGCAATATTCCCGCGACACCCCGTTCGAGATCGGCCACGTTATTGAACGGCTTGAGCGGGTGGCGTCCCAACGGGTCTACGTCAACGTCCCACGGACGGATGCCGTCGAGTCCGAGCTGGCGGCGCTGCTTTTCGTAAATGCGTGAGGCGGCAGGCACGACTACGGCCTCGATAGCTCGCTGGAAACGCTTGCAATCGTCAGGCGTGTAGTCAAAGCGGTGCCACTGCTGCCAGCGATAAGTGCGATAATCGGGCAGCCCAGCGTTTGCAGCTAACTGTTCACGCAACTTGAGAAGCTGCTGCCAGATGTCGTCGAGCGCCTCGCGATCCTGCAACCGGCGCTCCCATTCCAGCCGCCAGGCCCGCTCCCGCACGGCACGATCCGGGTCGCGGTAGAACGGGCGCAGTCGCGATAGCGTAATCTCCTGGCCGTCCCAGATCACAGTCTGCGCGCCGATGATCTTGTTGTAGCTTGTGTTAAGCTTTTGCTCTTCGGTAAGCAGCGGCAAATTAGCCTCGCGGAAAAGCGCCGCTTCCGCACGCATCTTGCGCAGTTGCAGGTCGAAGCCCGCAACTTCGAGTCTGCTGTCTAACAATTTCTGTTTAAGGATCTGTTCGGCACTTTCGACAGCAGGCTGGATCGAGTCGAGGTATTCATGGTATTGACGTTCCGCGTTCTGGTCGGCGGTATTGCGCGTCGTGGCGATCTCTAGCCGGGAGCCGGTTTCCGCCAGGAGACGTTGCAAACGCGACCAGTCCGCAAGCCACTCGTTGACATTCTCGCGCATCAGAGAGCGGGCTGCGAGGTCGTCATAATAGGGTGCGATCTGCTCCCACTTCCAGCCGATCAGGTGTTTGACATCGGACTCTAGCGATAGGGACATTACACTCTCCTATTCAAACAACGGAAATCAATTGTATGCGCCGATGAACTATTGTCACAAGAACCGTTCAAATTGTACGTATGCAAATCATCTCTTGCCATTGGAGGGCATTCTGCGCGATCATTAGGGGATAAGCCAACACGGCGAGGTGAATGGAATGCAGCCCTTCTTGAAAATTGTCGGCAACGGCCAGCGGACAGCACGCGACCTGACGCCGGATGAGGCCGAAAAGGCCATTCGGTTTATCCTGGATGGACGAGCCAGCCAGGCTCAGGTTGGCGCGTTCATGGCTGCGCTGCGCATCAAAGAGGAGAGCGTCGAAGAACTGACGACCTTCGCGCGCGTCCTGCGTGAATCTGCCGAGCGTATTGAACGACATGACGCGCGCTTGCTGGATATAGGCGTACCCTACGATGGCCGCACTCGCGCTCCGTCGTTAATCC
>DATGFK010000776.1:0-5470 GCA_035309185.1 Aggregatilineales bacterium | reverse complement strand
CCAGAATCCTCTATTGCCAGCAAATTATTCTGATCATCAGTAAGCAGCAGGAGTGGGTCAAGCGTACCGTCGGTGGAAGTCAGAGTCGCGTCAATGATGTCGCCTTTGCGACCCTGGAATGTATAGATGATTCGGAATGCGTCGTTGGTCAGTTTGCCTGTCACCGTTTGCTGATACTGGATCGGGCCACCGCTGCCAGCAGATGTCTGTACCTGGCTAAACGCCTCTCCTGGAGTGCTGACAAGCAGCACGCCCAATAGAATGAAAGCCAATCTACGAAAGAGCGCGGGATGGACGATGATCATCCTCTGCATTCCATACAACGAAATACACGATCTAAGGTCGGATTACGACTTATTCAGCGTCAGCACGAAACTGCCTGCCGTCTGGCCGCTGGCGACCCCCGCGCGCGTGGCGACGATCAAGAACTGCCCTGACTTCGGCAAACTCGCGGTCAGCGTTATACCATCGGGATGATCGCTTGTTGTACTGCCGGTCGCCAGCGGGGTCGGCTGACCGTTCGCGTAACTGTACAGGTAAATGATTGGGGCAAGACTGCTCCCTGGCACGCGATTCATCAGGATACTTACGGAGTCGCCCTTCTGGCCTGCGAAGGCGTAGTAATAGATGTAACGCTGTGCCGTTATCTCGCCGTTGACTGTCTGCCCGTAGCGAATGGGAAGAACGTCTGAGGAAGGCGAAGCCGGAGCCTGTTGCGATGTGACAGTCAGGACAAAAGCGCCCTCGGTTGTCCCTTTGGCCTCTCCAGAACGGGTGGCAACAACGGTATAAGTGCCATCCTGCGGGATGGTAATGGTCAACTTTGAGTTTTTGAGTCCGTTTGCGGAATCGTCGTTGACGCCTAACAAAGCATTGTTGGAATCCACCACTCCAACCATCGGGTCAAGCGTTGAGCCAGGGGCAGCATCCATCGTGATGGTAATCTGTGTCCCTTTCTGGGCCTGGATCTGATAACGCTGCTGGTAAACGCCGTTGGTAATTGTTCCATTCAGTGGCTGTCCGTAGACCAGCATCGGACTGCCTGGCGTCCCGGCGGGCGCAGGAACGCCTTTGAGTGCCAATGTATAACTTCCGGTGGCAGGTTGATTTGGCCCACCCTGGCGCATGACCACCACGTAATAGGTTCCAGCACGCGGCAGCCGTGTTTGAGGCAGCGATCCTGGCGCAGTCGCGATCTCATGGAAGTCTGAGTCAGCCAGGATTATGATCGCCTGCATCCCACCTGTTGCACCCAGGTCAATGCTTACTGCGGTATCCGCGGGAGCCTGGAAGCGGTACAGCGCGCCGACAGGCGAACCCGACGCAACCGGCTGCGGCTGGCCCGTCACAAGCGGTGTTCCCAGGTTAGTCGAGAGCGGAGCAGGCGTAGGGATGATCGTACCGAAAGCAAGGTCGTATTTTCCGCTGGTCTTGCCTTTGGCGAGGCCGCTGCGGGTGGCGACGAGCGCATAAGAGCCAGCCTGTGCGATGGTAAACTGTAACGTGGCGATTTGCGTGTTGCTGCTAGGGCTGGCGGTGCCGTTCGATCCACTTTCGGCGATGGTATCACCGTTCACGTTTTGCAAGAGAAGATAGGGCGCGAGATTTCCTCCGTCGGGCGTGGCCTGTGCCTTTATAGTGGCTTGCACGATGTCCCCGGCGTCGGCGTTAAAGACGTAGGGGATGGCGTAAGTCGTGTTATCCAGGCTGCCCGACACGTGATCGCCATATTGGATCGGTGTATAGTTCTGGAACACAGATGGGAGGGGAGTGGTCTGGCCCGGTACCGTAACACTCAGTGCATAATCGCCCGTTGTCGCGCCCGAAGATTGCCCGGTTCTGGTCGCCACGACTGCATATGTACCTGCGGACGGCAGAGTCGTGCTGAATTCCGCCATGCCGTTTTGATCAGCCCCCTGGGCAAGTATCGATCCGGTGTCGGTCGCCACAACGTATACGTAGGGTGCCAAATTGCCAGACAATCGGCGTTCCCGTACCGAAATCGCTATGCCTGAACTGGCTTGCAAACTGTAGGTCTTTACAGCGCCAGCGGCGTCAATCGTCCCGTGGACGGTCTGGCCGGGGGCAACGGTGGGCGCGGAAGGTGTCGCCGCATCCGAAGTGTGTTTGAGTGTGAATGTGCCGCTGCCGCCTGTTGCGGCCCGTGCCACGACCAGGAAGTACAAGCCGTCAGCGGGCGCTTTCGCGTTGAGGCTCTGGCCCAGCTCAGCCCTGGCGATCTCCTGAAAATCGGCGGAGTAAAGGTATAGCCCGGCCTGAAGAGTATTTGCGCCATCGGCAATCTGAAGTGAGGCCGTGATCGGCTCATTGTGCGCAGCCTGGATCGTGTAGATATGGAAGACGCGCGTGTCACTCAGCTCGCCTGTGACGTCCTGCCCTAGTGTAAAGGGCGCGATAGTTGGAGTATTTGCCCCGGCGGATGCCGTCGGCGTTGGATTGCCGAGCGAGAGCAGTAAACTATACGATCCGTTGATGTCCCCTTCGCCCTGTACCGCCGTCGCCCGGATGATGTAACTCCCGGCAGTGGGGATGACGAAGCGAAGTCGCGCATTGTGGTTTCCGCCGCTGTCGCTATCTACCGCCAGGACAGTTTGCTGGGAACTGTCCACCAAAATAACCAGCGGGTGCAGTGTGCCGTTGACGCGATCCATCTCGATGGCAATGGAATCTCCTGCTTGGGCCGCGAAAACATAAAGATTCTCGCTGTGGGTTGCATCCAGTTGGCCGATCAGGGTCTGTCCGTAGCTGGCCGGCTGTGGCGTAACCGGCTGTGCGAACACTGGCTGATTCTTAATCTCGCCAACGGCCAGCATCAAAATACCAAATACTAATCCTAATCGTTCAAATGCCCGCAGTGCGCGCATAGACGCTCTTCCTGAAAGGATGATGCCATTATTTGGCCCACATTGTATCGGCAGGACGCAGCAAACCGCAAGCTTCGCGGATAAGCGGGGCCGATCAATCGGGGTGTGAAACTAACATGGGTAACATGGAACTTGATGTAGTTGCTGAGCGTCGGTTCCACGAGACTGGGTTTCATAACTGCCAACAACAAGATCCGGAGCAGAATAAAAAAGTTATAACAAAAGTTGGCAAGGATAATCAATGTTACGTTAACATAGAATTGAGACTGGCATGAAATAATGAACAGTATTAATTGAACAATAGGTTGCTGACTTGGAAGCACGAATTAGCGCCGCACCCCGCAGACCGTCAGCAGAGAAATCGTGAGGTGAACGAAGTCCGGCCCCTGACGGCAAGTAATTGCCGCTTCGGTAGGTTCGGACGCCAACAGGGCAATACATCATGACTTTTTCCGATGACAGGTTGATGCACCTGACCATGGTCAGGCTAATAGGTCAGGTTTCACACCAACAAAGACTATCCTGTCCACCAGGAGACAATCGTAAACATCTCGCATAGACTGATTCATAATCACAAAGATAGAATTGTGAACTTCGCTCATGTCTCAACAGCCTTAAGGAGGCTTCAATGAATCGCACTTCTCGACTTCCCATCATCTTTATCGCAACCCTTCTTGGTGCGCTCGTGTTGTCTGCGTGCGGCGCCTCGAATGCTGCGCCAACACCCGCGCCCGATAAGGTGAATGTTCAACTGGGTTGGACTTATGAATTCTCAACTGCCGAGTTCTACGCGGCTGAGAAGAATGGCCGTTTTGCGGCACAAAACCTGGCTGTGAATTTGCAGCAGGGCGGTTTCGTCAACGGCGCCTACGTAGATACGATTGCGGATGTGTTGTCCGGAAAATCTGACTTTGGATTGACGGACGACATCACGCTACTGCAAGCACGCGCCGATGGGAAACCGATGGTCGCCCTAGCCACGATGATGCAGCGCAGCCCCAGCGCCGTTATTTCGTTGCCCAAGGCCAATATTCACCATCCCCAGGACCTGGTCGGGAAGAAGGTCGCCGTCGCCGATGGCGGCGCGCGCGCGCTGTTTATCACGCTGCTCACTACCGCCAATGTTGATCCCTCGCAGGTCACCATCGTTCCACGCACGACATTTGGCGTCGATCCCCTGGTCAAAGGCGACGTGGATGCGCTTGTTGGGTGGATCATGAATGAAGGCGTCCAGGTTAAACAGGCTGGCTTCGCCCCGGACATGATGCTCCTGAGCGATTACGGCATCGAATCCTACACCAACGTCCTTATCGCTACTGAACAGACCGTCAAGAACAAGCCACAGATCGTCCAGCGCTTCGTGATGGCAGTGACGCAGGGCCTCCAAGATGTGGTCAGTAACCCAGACCAGGCCGTCACCTATACCCTGGCCTACGGCACAACCTTAACAAAGGACAACGAAACGCTGGGCCTCACGGCCATGCTTCCGCTCGTTGCCCCGGTGGGCAGCAAGCCTGGCATGATGGATGACGCAACCTGGAAAGCCACCTATCAGATGGTGACCGATCAGAAGTTGATCAGCAAACCGTTCGACGTGAGTACCGCATACACGTTCAACTTCCTCAACCAGGTCTATAGCAAGCAATAAGCAGGGAGACTTGACCATGTTCAACGCACCTACTCTCGCCGTCCAGACAAGCCAGACAAGGCTTCCATTTTGGCGGCAACTACGCTGGAACCTGGGCCTGTACTTCCTCGTCCTCGCAATCTTGCCAGTGGTGGTGGCTCAGGCCATCACCCTCTCCTTTACCGCGCAGGACGGCCAGAACGCCGTCGTCAGCCAATTGCAATCAGTCGCAACGCTGAAGGGCAACCAGCTTCAGCGCTGGATCCAGGAAACGGAAACCACTATGGACGTTATCCTGGCCGACCCAACACACTACACTGAATTCGTGAATTACCTGAATTCAACGGATAGCAAAAGCACGCAGCAAGCGGGCATCAATGCCCTGCTGCAAAATGTCGTCACTGGAAAGACGGGCGGCACCAGTGCCTCGGCCAGCACGCAGCCGACCCTGAGTCTTTTCAAAGACCTGTTCCTGTACAACACTACCGGGCATGTCATCGCCGCCTCCAACGACGCCCTGGTCGGGCAGATCGTCACCCGCCAACCGTACTATACGGCAAGCCTGAGCGGTAAGTCGGACAGTATTCTCCAGCCGCCCTATTACGCCCTGGGTACTGGCGAACTGACCATAGTCTTGACCCATACACTCCTGGACGCGAATAACCAGACGATAGGTGTCCTTGCAGGACGCCTGGACATCACCGAACTGGGTACCATCATGACCCAGCGCGCAGGCCTGGGCAACACCGGCGAAACCTACCTGGTCAGCGCGCAGACCAACTACCTGCTCACGCCAAGCCGTTTTCCCGGAAACCCCCTCAATCAGGCTTATCACAGCCAGGGTATCGACATGGCCTTGAAAGGCACCAACGGCCAGGGTTCCTATGACAGCTATCGTGGCTCGGGTTTTCAGGTCATCGGCGTGTACCAGTGGGTTCCTGAACTCCAAGCAGCGCTC